>NZ_KV801850.1:0-156853 GCF_001810555.1 Corynebacterium sp. HMSC063G05
GCCCACTTTTTGCTACCCACAGGTAAACGGAATTAACTAGCGTTTTAGTGCTGCATTTTGCTGTTCCTATGCTTATTCCTATACGGCACGCTACGTCGTCGCCGTTTTAATTGCTCGACCCAGTCAGCTGTATCTTGGAATTCATGCGAGTGGGAATCGTGACTGGAGCATCTCGGGGCATAGGCGCCGTCTTCGCCGATAAACTCGGGCAGCTACGTCCGGACCTAGATGAAATTTGGTGTGTTTCTCGTAGCTACAACGATGATTCTTCCAGCGAGGACTCTGAGCGCTCTAGGAGCCAAGGTCCTCGTCTTCGCCATCTTCGTCTAGACCAGTCCGATGATGATTTTGGCGATAAAACCCGGAATTATGTCGAGCGCCATCACGCGACGATAGTTTACTTAATCCTCAATGCCGCGTATGCGAATTATGGCGATGTTAAAACCCAGGACTTTTCGCAGGCTGATCAAATGATACAGACGAATATTCGCGGTACGGTCGCAGCGGTTTACTCGCTAAACGATCTATTCGAAAAGAACGGCCACATCATTCTCGTTTCATCGATCTCAGCTGTAGCACCAACTCCAGGACTAGCGGTGTACACAGCATCGAAAGCGTTTATTCGGCATTGGGGGATTAGCCTTAGGGAGGAATTAAAACCTAATGGTGTAACTGTCACTATTTGCTACCCGGGAAAGGTTAAGACCACCGCTCTCCGGGACGTCGTGAAGCAGGCGAAGTCGGTGAAGTTGCGTCTTATGCCGGAGCAGAATCTCAATTATTTAGTGGTGCGCACGTTACGCGCAGCAGAGGTCGGTCGGGCGGAGGTAGCGCCCGGCCTATATGGCCTGGTGATGATCCTTTTTAAGGCTGTGCCGACACGCATGTTGGCTCGATTCGGGCGGTTAGTTTGAGGCTTCTCTAGTTTCGCGGTATCAAACTTTCGTTTAACCCCCTGGGTTTAGTCTGTTTAGAAGCCAGTGTTATCTGAGTAGGCTACGAAGTATGCGTAAGTTATTCACAGCTGCTTCGGTCTATCTTGGTCTTGGTCTGTTTTCTGGCGTTTTCTATCGTGAATTTACCCGTGCGATGGATTTTGGGGATAAAACGCAGCTCAATACGCTGCACACGCATTTCCTTGTTCTTGGCATGATTTTCTTCTTGGTTGCGCTGGCATTGGATGGGCAATTCAATATTTCAGCTGTCAAGGGCTTTGATCGCTGGTTCATCGTTCAGAATGTCGGCATTGTTTGGACGATTGGCATGATGGTGGCTAACGGTATCGTGCACGTTGTTTCAGGCCCGGAGGCCTGGGGTGCGATGTACTCGGGAATTGCAGGGCTCGGCCACATTATCCTGACGGTCGGCTTTGTGTGGTTCTTTATGCTTCTCAATAAGGCGCTGAAGAATCGAGAACGCGAGGTTCGCAAGGCCAACGCGGCCGTATAAATTGCCAGCGGAAATGCGTGAGCCGGATAGCTGATTCAGCGTAGGCGATAAGGCGAAATAGAAACCCCGTGCAGAAACAATATCTGCACGGGGCGCTTTCATATAACGGCGACTACTCGTCTGCGATAGCGGCCAGGGGCGGTGTCTTCGCGGCCTTCTGACCAGGGCCGAGAGCAGCAATAATGCCCACAAGCGCAGACCCAAGCAGCATGAGAACAATCTGCAGCCACGGTACCGCGATAGTATTCAGGCCCTCATCCTTCAGCACGGTCAGCAGTGACCAACCGAGGAACAAGCCGAGGACAATACCTACAACCGCGCCGAAAATGGAGATTTCCACAGATTCCAGGCGAATCATCCGGCGAATCCCCGAGCGCTGCAGGCCGACGGCCCGAAGCATGCCAATCTCCTGGCGGCGCTCGACAACTGAGAGTGCGACAGTATTGATAATTCCCAGAATCGAAATGATGACCGCCAGTGCCAGCAGCGCGTACACGATTCCCAGCATGACATCGATAGAGGCATTCGCGAGGCCCGCAAACTCCTTAGCAGTCATCACCTGTACTACGAGGTAGTCCGCAACTGCGTCGCTAAGCTTTTGCTTCATTTCATCCATGGAGCCGCTGTCTGACGCGATGGAATCAGAAACATCGACGTAGGTCTGGAACGGCAACAGGTGGCTGCTTTTGACATATTTATGGGCGGCTTCGTCGGAGACAATAATCGACTGGCCGGGATCATTCGTGTCAGCAAAAATGCCGGTGACGGGGAGCCGTGTTATGCCGCCTTTGGAAACCACTGCGAGTTCAGTGCCAACGTTCCAACTATTCTTTTTCGCTGTTGATTCGCTGATGACAATTCCCGCATCCGACTCGGCCAGATCCAGGGAGCCCTGGATGGCGCGAGTGCCGTACCATTTGCCGACGTTGGAGTTGAAAACCGACGCATTACTAGATTCCGGTCCGACTTCAGTTTGTTCGCCGTCGGAAGCTATCATCGTGGCGGCTTCCTCAGGCGGGATCACCAGCAGCGCACCAATCGACAAAGTTGCGGTGTCGTCGACACCATCGATATCCTTCACTGCGTCCTCGACCCCAAGCGGCAGGGCCGAATGCGCGGTCAGAGGTGGCGAGAGCACGAAGTCAGCCGTCAGATTGGTCTCTGACCACTCATTGACCGCCTCCTTCATGGACACACCGAACATGCCAATCACAGTCACCAGCGCAAGCCCGAGCGTCAGTGCAAACGATGTGGTTCCCGTTCTGCGCGGATTGCGGTGGGAGTTCGTCGCCGCAAGCTTGCCGACGGTTCCAAAAGGCGCACCTACGACGCGCCCCAGTCCTCCGATCAGAGGCATGGACAGCGCGGGGCCGACAAGCCAGACGGAGGCTACGGCCATCACTGCACCGACACCAACGAAGACGGCACGAATCTTGGTTTCTGCGTCGTTCCACTGCAATGCCCAGGCAATGATTGCGATCGCGGCGGACGCCAGCACAGTACCGGTCCACGTCCTAGCACTGAGGCTATTGCTGGTTGTTTGATCCCCAGAGCGCATGGCTTCTACAGGAGGGACCGCGCCAGCGCGGGCGGCCGGCGTCCAGGCGGCGATCATGGTGATGGCCACGCCGACAAGGAGAGGAACGATGACTGCCACCGGTTCGAATGTCAGGCCATCGCCGGGCATGGAGATACTCATGGCATCGAGAAGCATGAATAGCCCCTGGCTCAGCCCAAATCCCGTGATGACACCTAGTGCGGAACCGATGAGGCCAACAATGAATGCCTCCAAGAGGACGGACGCAGTGAGCTGTCGTCGTGAAGCACCGAGGGCGCGGAGGAGAGCGAATTCCTTCATGCGCTGAGTGACCAGCATGGTGAAAGTATTGGAAATGATGAAGATCCCGACCAGCAGCCCGATGAGCCCGAAAGCGATGAGGAAGTAGTTGACAAAGCTTAAGGCAGAGGAGACACGTTCGGAGGCCTCGTCGGCGAGCTTAGAGCCTGCCTCTACCTTGAGCTCGGGGAATGCTTCTGCGACATCACGGGTAAGCGTGGCAGCGTCAGTGGTGGAATCGGCGGCGAGGGTGAACATGTCCATATGGCTGTCCGCGCCGTAGAGCTCTCGCCACTGATTCTGGGTGAAAAAGACCGCGAGGTAGCCGGTTTCGTCGATGGAGGTATCGGCGATGCCGACGACCTTCACCGTCGCCCGCTCGAGACGGGTGGCCACCTTGATTTCAGTGCCGACGTGGAGGTTGCCGAGTTCGGCGGTAGTGGAGTTGACGACCACCTCACCTGGTGTTTCCGGCGCGTGCCCCTCGGTAACCGTGACCTTGTTGCCCACCGCTTCGGCCGCTGGATAGTAGGGAAGACCCATCGATGGCGAACCATTGGTTTGAATCGGCTTGCCGTCGGCTCCCGTGGCCGTAATGCTGTTGTTGGGATCGCCAATGTTGAGGGCTCGGACCCCGGGGAAGCTTTCGATTTTCTGCGCGGTTTCTTCGGTGAGAGCACCGGGATTGTCAGCTGGGGCCGTCACCACCACGTCGACACCGTCATAAGCGGTACTCATTGCGCCCTTAAAGGCCTTGTCCAGCGATGATGTGAACACAAATGCGCCGGTGATGAAGGCTGTGCCCAGCACGACCGAAATAATTGTGAGCACGAGGCGCAACTTGTGCGAGGTGATATTACGCCAGGCGACGCGGCTTAGCGTGGAAGACGATGATGCCATGGGGAGAGATGACCTGCCTTCCTAAAGATTCTCAATATCTGCCATGCGCGCCAAAATATCGGCGGGCGTGGGGTTGCGAAGCTCGTCAACCACACGGCCATCCGCGAGGAACACAACACGGTCTGCGTAGGATGCGGCGGTGGCATCATGCGTCACAATGACAACGGTCTGGCCGATGTCATCAACCGCATCGCGGAGAATCGTCAACACCTCACGGGATGAGTTCGAGTCCAAGTTGCCCGTCGGCTCATCGCCAAAGATGATCTCCGGCCGGCTGACGATAGCACGCGCACAGGCGACACGCTGCTGCTGGCCACCGGACAGTTCCGAGGGGCGGTGCGTAAGCCGTTCTTTAAGCCCGAGGCGCGTGGTGATTTCCTCGAACCACTGCTTATCCACCTTACGACCAGCGATATTGATAGGCAGGGTGATGTTCTCCGCCGCTGTCAACGTCGGCACCAAGTTGAAGGACTGGAACACAAAGCCCAGGCGGTCACGCCGCAGCGCCGTAATCTCCTTGTCCGACAGCTTCGACAGTTCCGTCGTGCCGATGTACGCGCTTCCCGACGTCGCGGAGTCCAAGCCGGCCATGCAGTGCATCAATGTCGACTTACCCGACCCGGACGGCCCCATAATCGCGGTGAACTCACCAGCGGCAAAAGAGATATCGACATGGTCCAGTGCAGTAACAGCGGCATTGCCGACACCGTACTTCTTGGTGAGCCCCTCAGCGTAGGCCGCCGCTGGTGGGGCGGAATGCTTCAAAGAAGACTCAGCGGATGATTTGGTGGGGCGTTTTGCATGCTTGGCAGACATGGGGGAGGGGCTCTCTTCTAATTAGATTTGATCAACGGCGAATTAATATCCGGCAGCGAAAGCGGATTGAAAACGCTGCGGCGGGAATGGAACGTTCGTTGTTCACCAGTCACGGGGTCAGCGAAACTCATTTCTACACAGACCAGGTGCAGGGGCTCCGAGGCATTCTCGGCCTCCAGCGGCAGAATCTCCGGGTAGTACTGGTCACCCAGGATGGGAAAGCCCAGTTCACTCAAGTGCAGCCGCAGCTGATGAGTGCGTCCGGTGATGGGCTTCAATTGCCACAGCGCAACGCGACCACTGTCGGCAGCGAGGCCGTCGGCGTCCGAAGGCACGTCGACAAGCGAAATGCGCTCGATGATGGTGTGGGCGTTTGGCTCGCCCTCGAGAGTATAAGCCTGCATCTGGCCAGCAATTTTGTGCTGTCGTGTGCGCAATTCCAGTGGGGTCTCGGGCAGGGCTTCGCTGGCCGCGCCAGCGATGGGTGTAGGCGACGTCAGTGCGTGGTAGCGCTTAGTGACTTCCCCCGATGCGAAAAGCCCCTGGTAGGCGCCGCGAACCTCGCGCCGGGCGGTAAAGATGAGCAACCCCGACGTCAGCCTGTCGAGGCGATGCGCGGGAACCAACTCCGGATTACCCAGCTCCCGCCGCAGGCGAACCACAGCAGTTTCCGTAATATGTCGGCCGCGCGGCATCGTTGCCAAAAACGACGGCTTGTCGACGACCACAAGGTTGTCATCTTGAAAGACAATCGGCATCGGCCCCGCGATTGTGCGCTCCGGTGCCGGGGTGCGGTAAAACCACATTTCCGCGCCGGGCTTCACCATGTCATCTGGACTGTAGGGCACTGAGTTGGCGCGAACGACGAGCCCATCTGCAAAACGCTTGGCCACAGCCGTTTCATCATCGTCTGGGTGGCGGTGGGTTTGACCTGCGATAGCGCCTGCGAGCAGATCCCACGCACGGGTGGGGGCATCGCCACGACGCCCGGGAGCGGCGATGCGGGAGGGGTTGAGCCCATCGCGAATGGGCAGTGGCATGCGACGCATACGGCTGACTTTAACAGGTGCCCCGGATTCACCCGGCGGGCAAGCGGAGCTGCTGGCGCAGGGCTGTGTTGGTACCGCCCCTAATGGCGTAGGTGGACAACATTCTGCCCTGTCGGTCGCAACATAATGGGGGTAGGGTGGAGGTGAAAGTAATAAAAGGGTTGGCTCGGAAGAGTTGACTAAATAGCAAAGCTTGTCCATTAAAATGGCGTCCAAGCAGGTGCGATAGGTGTAGCTGCGTTGCGGTCGGGCCGCGGAGAGCCAATTTTTATGGATCGCATAATAAGGAGGCAATCAATGCCAAGGCAGAACATCATTGTGTGCGCGGTCGATGGCTCGGAGGCATCCAAGACCGCCGTCAAGTGGGCCGCTAACACCGCAGTGAAGCGCGGTGAGCCGCTCCGTCTGGTCAGCAGCTACTCCATGCCGCAGTTCCTCTACGCAGAGGGCATGGTTCCGCCGCAGGAGCTTTACGACGATCTTGAGGCCGAGACCCTGGAGAAGATTAACGAGGCCAAGAAGATTGCCCTCGACTTCGCACCGTCGGTAGATGTCAGCCACCAGATTGAAGAGGGCAGTCCGATTGACATGCTGCTCGACCTGTCTGAGCAGGCAACCATGGTGGTTATGGGCTCTCGCGGTCTGGGTGGGCTCTCTGGCATGGTCATGGGTTCGGTTTCCGCCGCTGTTGTTTCCCACGCATCGTGCCCGGTTGTTGTTGTCCGCGAGGACAACCTGGTAACCGATGAGACCAAGTACGGTCCTGTCGTTGTCGGTGTCGATGGCTCCGATATTTCCGAAAAGGCAACGGAGTACGCATTCCGTGAGGCCGATGCTCGTGGTGCCGAACTGATTGCGGTTCACACCTGGATGGACATGCAGGTACAGGCTTCCCTGGCTGGCCTTTCTGCAGCTCAGAGCCAGTGGCAGGTTGTGGAAGAGGAGCAGAAGGCTCTGCTCGGCCACCGTCTGGAGAAGTACGCTAAGAAGTACCCGGAAGTGGCCATCAAGAAGGTTGTTACCCGCGACCGCCCGGTTCGTGCTCTGGCTGATGCCTCGGAAGGCTCGCAGCTGCTGGTCGTCGGCAGCCACGGCCGCGGAGGTTTCAAGGGCATGCTGCTCGGCTCCACTTCGCGTGCACTCCTGCAGGCGGCTGCTTGCCCGATGATGGTCGTCCGCCCGGAGACTGACGCCTAAAGCGCCCTTCGAGGGGGCTGAGAAAAGACGCCGGCGGCGGTCGTCGAGGCGCGGTTAGCGCCGAGAGTAGAAACCGTTACCGAATATTTATAAGTAGAACCTAGCCGGTTTCCGACAGGTGTCGGGGCCGGCTTCGGTTTATCCAAATGAGGCCTCTCGTCTGCATAAACCCTGTTTTCATGCAGAAAGTGCAGATTTTATAAGAGTTTTCCTGTGGCTATCCGACTGTTATCTCGCTAGTTTCTCAGTGGCCGAAATGGCCTGATAGTGCTTGCAGTGTATGCAAGAGTTTTCGGAAAGACTTATAGTTGAGTCAGAACGATTTCGGGAAAGGAATATCTATCATGAACGAGGTTCTTCTTGCTGCCTCCTTTAGTCCCACGATGGGCTTCATCAGCTGGATTATCATCGGTGGTCTTGCCGGCTGGATCGGCTCTAAGATCATGAACACCGATGAACAGATGGGCGTCGTCCTGAATATCGTCGTTGGTATCGTCGGTGGTTTCTTGGGCGGTTGGCTGCTCACCCTGTTCGGCGTTGATGTCGCCGGTGGCGGAAAGTTCTTCAGCTTCCTCACCTGTCTGCTCGGCGCCGTGATCCTGTTGTGGATTGTCGGCCTGGTTCAAAAGCGCAAGTAAGCCAAGCAAAACAGCGCGACTATGCACGAAGCGTCGTAACGCTGCTATCTACTGGATAGTGAGCTAGAGCGCGGGGCATCTCATCAACATTGAGATGCCCTTTTTTTGTTGTGCGGTTGTCGTGACGTTGGCGTTCTGCGATTGTCGCGACATCTGTTGGGGGCGGCAATCATCGCACGCTAAAGTAGGACTAGAGGCTGAAAGACTGACTAGTTTGTTCTTTTACAAAATCACAGTCGCAGATACGCCTACAATGGAATATCACAGACTATGAACGCCCTGTTCAGTGCTCTGAAAGCAATGGCGCTAATGCCGGTGTTTGCGAGTAAGCAGCTGTTAGAACGGGGTGTGACTTTGGAAGGACGAGAGGTACTGCCGTGGCAGAAGCGACAACGGGCAAGGGCGCAAAAGGCGGCCGCGCTTCCTCTCGCCGTCGTAACCGCCCCAGTCCGCGGGAGCGCCTCCTGGCATCAGCGACAACTCTGTTTACAACAGAGGGTATCCGCGTTGTCGGCATTGACCGCATCCTGCGGGAAGCTGATGTGGCCAAAGCCAGCCTGTATTCGTTGTTTGGATCCAAGGACAAGCTAGTCATTGCATATCTGCAAGACCTCGACGCCAAATGGCGGGAGGCTTGGGAGCAGCGAGTGGCCTCGTTGGATACCCCGGCGGAGAAGATTCTCGCGTTCTTTGATCAGTGTATTGCGGAGCAGCCGGCAATCGACTTCCGTGGTTCACACTTCCAGAATGCGGCTAGTGAATATCCGCGGCCGGAAACGGAGTCGGAGCAGGACATCCGTCAGGCCGCAGCCGATCACCGTTCCTGGGTTTGGCAACAGCTACACACGCTGCTGACTGAAAATGAATCTAGTATGCCGTCTGCTCACGCAAATATGCTGTTGCTCTACCTCGACGGCGGCCTCGCGGGTGCCAAGATGTCCAAAGACCTGAACCCGCTGCAGATGGCGCGCGACCTGGCCCGTGACCTGGTCACGTAAATACTTAATTCCCTTTTTTAACGCGTCGTAGTTCTTGCCTTTTTACTCACGGGCTAATCTCGGAAGCGTTTCCAGTCCGACTCCTTTGAGCCGGTGGCTTTCTTAACCATATTCTTCGTATTCTGGCCGAGTAGCATTCCCAGGTTCTTTGCAATCAGAATTGGCTTCGGCCGTTTCTGTGCTTTTTGCGCTTTCTCGGCTTGTCGTTTCATGTCGTCCCGCACTTTAGCCAGGCCGGGAAGCGGCGGAACTATACCCGAGGAAATCTTCATATCCTGCGTCAGGGATGGCAAATTGTCCTGAGCACCAGGCCGCATCTGGGTCACCATGTAGCGAACCTTCGCAATTTTCAAAGCCTGGGCATATTCTTCTTCCTGCTTTGCTTTACGGCGGTCCCGCGAGTCCTTCTCAATAGCGGCATATTCGCTCTTATGCTGCTTTATCTTCCACGGAGCGAATGCGGATTTGATATAAAAGTGACGCTTGGCCTGCTTTAACTTCTTCTTTTCTTCCCGCTCCGATTCGTATTCACCCTTTTGGTGGTTTTGAAGAGTTCGGAAATCGTCCGTGAGCGGGTAGGTCTTTTCCACATAGCGGGTGAGAATGATATTTTGGGTCAGTGTCCAGAAGTTATTGGTGACCCAGTAGACAATTAGAGCCACAGGTGTTGGGCCAAAGAAACCCGCGAAGAGGATCATCAGCGGTGCGTAGATAAGCATTACGCGCATGAATTTGCTGAGGAATACACTGACGCTATTGGAATAGTCGAGAGTGCGCTGCAACCGGCGGTAGGAAACGACCAAGTTAAAACCGGTGAAAAAGGCCGCTGCCACGATGCCGATAATGCAGAAAGTTAACAGCGAATCATGATTGCCCCCGAGGATTTGCAGTTGCTCCGGGTCCATGCGCAGATATGCGGGTAGAGGCTGTCCCAAGAATGTCGCGCTCAGAAAGTCGGAGATCTCATCCTTAGAGATGAATCCGACATTATGAGACGCAGGCAGCCCAGGCCCCTCAGACGCCCGCAGCATGTGCCTCAGCATGCGAACAAGGCCCATAATCACGGGAATCTGGACGAAGAGGGGCGCCAGCATTACGGAGGTCTTAATCCCCTCTGCTTTGCGCATTTCCTTGCTGGCAAAGTTTACGTATTGTGGCGAGTTCGGCTCGATGCTCCTGCGGTAGCGCTCCTTGAGCATAAAAAGCTGCGGCCGTAGGTTGGCTGTCTTGCGCGCCGAGATAAATTGCTGGAACGCGAGAAACGCTAAAGCGCCACGCACCGTAAACACCAGCAGGAAGAGAGAAAGCGTCCAGGACAGAGAAGACGGCAGGTGAAACACTGAGGCCAGTAAAAGGTGCCACGCCTTAAGGACAAACGAGACCAGCCAAACGAATGGTTCCAAAATGACCACGGGCCGACTCCTCCATGTCAAGGATAAGAAAAGTAAGACAACCGGATGAGGCCGGTGTGCCAATTCCAGCCGCTATCCTAGCGACTCGAATTACCTGCCCCAACTTTAAAACAGGGCCCCGCTGTGGCGGGACCCTGTTTTAAAGATAGTAAAGCTGGGTGAAACCCAGTGGAAGGCAAACGGACCTGGGTGAGAACTAGTTAGCGCTCTCGTACTTTTCAATAATGTGCTTTGGCAGCGCACCACGGTCTGCAACATCCATGCCATTCTCTCGTGCCCACTGGCGAATCTTGCGATTGCGATCACGGGCCTCAGCGGCATTGGGATTAGCGGAAGAGCGCTTACGCGGAGCTACAACCGTGCTGTGATCAATGGAAGCTTTCGCAATATACGGTTCTAATACCTGCTCGAACTTCTCTGCATTTTCCTGAGAGAGGTCGAGAATGTAGTTCTTACCGCGGAAAGAGAAACGAACGACTTGGTGATCTGCGGAATCAAGCGGAGTCCCATCGAGGTCGTCGATGTACTGAATTAGTTCGCGGCGTGCCATAGAATTCCTGCCTAAGCTTGGTGCTGAACTTGTAATAATGAAGAAGGCTTACAGTGAAACTTCAATACGGTGAAACTTCAAATTAATATCGAGCCCTTTTTTCTTTCCCCCACAGTATAAGTGCAAAGAAATTTAATGTCTATTGACGATAATTGAGCTCGATTGTGCAACTTATATTGAATACATGGTTTGTTAATAATTCGATTAATTGTGCACAAGAACTTGGGGTAATAAAAAGACGGCCCTGCATGTTGTGCAGGGCCGTCGTGAACAGCAACTACGCCACTGAGGGCGCAATGCGGGGTGCGCTCTCGGTAGTCGTCGTAAAGCGAAAGGACGAGAAGGCGCTTAAGCCTGGGTCATGCCCTGACCCGGCTTGCCGCGGTAGGTAGCGGCGACGAAAAGCGGCTGGTTCGGTTCTTCCTTGACCTCGACAAGGCGGTACTCAGAGGTAACGTCCTCGCGGCCGAAGTAGACGGCAGTGTAGCCGTGGCGGTCGAACTCGAGGTAGTTGACGTACGGGTTCGCAGCCTTGAGTCCAGCGGTAGCAGCCAAGGAAATCGGGTTGTCCTGAGGCAGCTTCACAATGTCATCGATATTCGGGGCGCTGACGGAAGTACAGACAATCTCAATAGCGGCAATGCCGGCACTCGGGTACTCGCCCGGGACCTTCGGTACGTTGCAGTTCCAGGAGGAGTGAATATCGCCGGTGAGGAAGACAACGTTGTCGTAGCCTTCCTTATCCATGATGTTGATCAGCTTACGACGCTCAGCAGCGTAGCCATCCCACTGATCCAAGTTGTACGGCAGGCCGTCCTGAGGCAAGCTCAGCAGCTCGGTGACAGCGCGGGTGGCCTCCGGATCCAGCGGCGGAACCAGCACCGGAGTGAACATGACGGAGTTGCCCACGACACGCCACTTTGCGCTCGAGGAACGCCACTGGCCGAGCAGGTAATTGAACTGCTCAGAGCCGAGCATGGAGCGGTTCTCATCATCGGTCTCGCCAGCGCGGATGAACTTCAGCTGCTGGTCACGGTAGGTGCGCAGGTCCAGCATGGTCAGGTCGGCGAGATCGCCGAAACGGAAGCTGCGGTAGAGCTTTCCGCCCTGGGAGAACGGGACCGCGCGAACCGGCAGCCACTCCAGGTACGCCTGGATAGCGGCGTCGCGGCGGGCAATGTAGTCGCCTTCGGTCTCCGGGTCGTGGTTCTCAGCGCCACTGTGCCAATCATCGTTGGCGACCTCGTGGTCGTCCCAGGTCACAATCCACGGCTTTGCGCGGTGAGCTTCCTGCAGGTCCGCATCGGTACGGTAGGTGGCGTAGCGCAGGCGGTAGTCAGCGAGAGAAATGATCTCGTGAGCCGGCTTGTGGTCACGAACCGGGCCCTTGCCGGAGTAGCCACCGGCCTCGTACTCGTAGATGTAGTCACCGACACACATGATGATGTCGATGCGGTCATTTTCCGCCATATCGCGGTAAGCGGAGAAGAAGCCACTTTCCCAGTTAGCGCAGGAAGTCAGCGCGATGCCCAGGTGATCTGGCGAGGAGTTCACCGGCGGCGCAGTGCGAGTCTGGCCAATCGGGGAAACCTGGCCCGCGTGATCACCAGCGGTGACGGTAAAGCGGTAGAAGTAGTAGGAATCAGCGGAGAGACCCTTGACATCGATCTTGACAGTGTTGTCAGCATCCGGGTCGGTGTTCAGGGCGCCAGAGGCAACGATGTTGCCGAAGCCCTCATCAGAAGCGACTTCCCACTTCAGTGCAACAGGACGGCCCTGGTTTGCACCTGCGGTATCGCCTGGGTGTGAGGTCACACGAGTCCAGATAAGAACCGAGTCCGGCAGTGGGTCGCCAGAGGCCACGCCGTGTTGGAATACCTGAAAACCACCGGAACCGCCAGCATTAGCTGGGGACTGTGACTCAGGATTTGCCCCCGCACTGGTAGCGGGTGCCAGGCCGATGGCTCCGGCAGCAGCACCGGTAGCGCCGGCACGCAGTACGGCACGACGAGAAGGGGTGAATGGCTTTTGGGCTGTTGCGTCGCTGTTCGAGACCGCACCGTTCAGATTCGAGGCTGCAGTCTGAGATTTATCTGAAGATGGCATAGCCTTCATTACAGTAGTTCTCAGTCCGTAGCGCCATCGGTGGGAAAAAATAGCCCGATACGGGGGTAATAAGAGCAAAAGCGCGACTGTTGCTGTTCAACAACAGTCGCGCTCAATTCGATGAATCTCGGCGAGTGGCCTCAACCCGAAGCGACCGGGTTTACGCGCCCAGCTCCGAAATGATCTGGCGGTCCAGCGAATCCAGCTCTGCGGTAATGGAGTGGTGCGCGCGACGGCGCTGCTCCGGGGTCATCTTCTCGGCAGTATTAATAGCATCAGTCATGACATCCAGACGCGAGTTGGCGTCCTTGATAAAACCATCGGTGCCCTTGGCGCCCGACTTACGCAGTTCCGTCAGCGAACCGCGAGTGGCCTCAATGCGGGCCAGCAGCGGTGCACCGTGCCCCTGGTAACGAGCGGCATCATTAGCGGAAACACCGAACTTCTGCGCGGCCGACGAGTGTTCACGGCGCTGGAGGGCAGTGATGGCGCGGTAGGCCAGCGGAACCAGCACGGGTACCAGCAGGCGTGCGCCGCCGATCCACGACTTTGCCTTGTCCTTGTTGAAGCCCTGGCTGCGCTGCTGTGCCAGGATCTTCTCGGCCATCTTGGTCTGGTGACGCTGCTTGGCGGCCAGCGCCTTCTTCTCGTCCTTGGCACTTGCCTTGCGGATCTTCTCCGCGCGCTTCAGAGCACGGTTTTCCAGCTTGAGTTCCTTCTTACCGAGCTTTTCCTCAGAACGAACGCGGCCAGCGGCCTCCTTCAGCTCCAGCTTGTGCTGGTGCTTCTGGTCGCGCTTAGCGGCCTTGACCTCAGCCTTGTGTGCCTTGCGATTAAGTCGAGCTGCGTGGCGAGCCTCTTCCTTGGCCTTCGCCTTGGCAGCCTTCACCTGCTTGGCGGTTTCGCGCCGACGCTCACGGATGTCACCCAAGAAGCTCATTTTTTCCTTCGCCTAGTTGCTCGCAGATAGTCCCTCCGGAAAAGCGGGGCGGAAAACCCTTAAACCCCACCGCGCCGGAGTGCGCTTGCCAGATGCAGTGGCTGCATCACGATTCTTGCTATCCAAGCTTAACGTGAAACTTCCTACCGAGTGGCGATACGCTAATTCTCATTGTGACTGATTCATCCGTTTCGCGCCCGCTTCTCCACGCGAGCGACCTCATCGGCTGCCGCTACCGGCTGAGCCTCGACCTGCGCGAGGGGCGGCTAGTCGAACCTGCTTCTCACCACGAGCACCGCTTGCCGACGTCCATCGCGTCCATCCCCGGCCTGTACACAGTGGCCTCGGGGCCGGACGCTCACCTGGATACCCTTGAGGCCATCGCCCGTGGAGAAAGCGTCATCGCCGGTGGCGTGCTCATGCATGAGCGCCCGATTCCCGGCGGGGTGTACTCGGGAATCGACGAGATTTGCCACCCTGATCTGTTGGTCAAGGTCGATGATTCACCGCAGACGACCTCACCGACGTACATGCCGGTCCTGGTTGTCACACGGCACCTGCTCTCTGCGCGCAAACAGGGCCGGCGGCGTAAGCCGTCGTCAAGCAATGCGGCGCGTGCGGCGGCGATGCAGGTGCGACTGCTGGGCGTTGACCGGCTCGGGCGTGATGGCGTGATGGGTCGGACCCTGCGTCAGGCGATGGTTGTCACGGATGAGTGGAAGCTACGGCATTACGGACCCGATGCTGTGAAGCTGGGGCAGGCGGCGGCGATGCTGCACCGGCTGGGCGTGTCCTGTGGTCTGGTGGGGGCGATTAGTGCCACCGGAATGAACCTGGATACACGGCATATCGTCATTGCTGATGAGGGCTCGCGCGTCGCCTCGTACCGGATGGCGTTGCGCGATGCGCGTGATGCCGTCGCTGCCACTCAGGGGCGACCGTCACGGTTTACGCCAGGGACCTGGCCGCTGGCGCCACGGCGCATCCGGGAGTGCCGAACCTGCCATCACCACGACCGTTGCTTCGATGAGCTGACCGCAAGTGACGACATTTCCCTCCTCCTACCTGGCGATAAGTCCATGCGGTTGCGCAGTGTGGGCATCGACACAGTCACGGCACTGGCGCAGGCCAGTACCAACACTCCGCACGTCAGCAAGGAGCAGGTGTGGATGGCGAGGGCGCGGCTTGCCGACGTCGACGCGCTCCGGGTAGCCGCTAAGACATCGGCCACGCGTGGCGATATTGAGATGGATATCGATATGGAGGCGTACCCCAACGATGGCGCCTACCTGTGGGGAACGTGGGTGCCTGGGGAGGACTACCGCGGGTTTATCACCTGGGAGCCACCGGGGCCAGAAGGGCTCGGTGGCACGGCAGAGGCCAGGAACTTTGCGATTTTCTGGGATTACCTGATGCGTCGTCGAAATGCGGCGCATGAACAAGGCAAGACCTTCCGCGCCTATTGCTGGGCGGCAGAGGGTGAGAACTATTGGCTGCGTCAGAGCGCCACCCGGTTCGGCGGCCAGGAATTTGTGGTGCCCGCAGATTCGGCGGAGCTGGCTACAGGCGATGCGGCTGGTTCCAGTTCCGAGGCAGCTGGCCCGACAAAGATTGTGCGGGTGCCGACCCGCGAAGAAGTGGACAAGTTCATTGCCTCGGAGGACTGGGTGGACATGCTGAAGGTCGCCCGTCGCCAGATCCTCTCCACCGTCGGCATGGGGCTTAAAGTCGTGGCCCCGTGGTCGGGCTTCCACTGGCGCGACGCCGATGTTGACGGCGAGGCATCGCTGGATCTGTATCGCATTGCGACGGCCACTGACCTTGACTTTGTCTCGGAACAGTCCTTTGAAAAGCTCACGCAAGCCGAGGCTCGCGCCATGCTGCTGCGCTACAACGGCGATGACTGCCGATCGGTAGCCCACGTCCGCGACTGGCTGGATTCACAGCGCGCGGCCGCGGACCTGCCGCATGGGGATGACCTGCCGGTTCCTTAGCGCGCTAACCACGCGCCCACGTGCCGCGCCGGGCGAACTTAGGTGAGACCTTCTTCATCGCAGCATTGCGAATAATGGCCGTGTTCTTGCGGGCTAACAGCAGCAGCTGCTGTGTGCGCTCGGCACGGAATGTTGCGCGAGGAGAGCGGTGCACATCGCGGAAAAGCCGCTTCGTCGCCGCCAGCTGATCCGGCGAGCGTGTCGCCAGCTGTGCCAACTTCTCCTTGGACAGCTTGAGTGCAGCGTCCTCCGTGTCCACGGCCCACGTCGCCAGACCGATCTCAGTTGCTTCCTTGCCGTTGAGTTCTTCGCCAGACATGGTCAGCCAACGTGCAGTATCGGCGCTGACCTCATCGAGGATGGTTCGCATACCGGACATATCCGGAATCAGTCCCCACTTCGCTTCGAGGATTGACCACTTGGCATCGCTCGTAGTAATGCGGAAATCAGCACCTAGTGCAATCTGTAGACCACCGCCGTAGCAGTGCCCATGCACCGCCGCAATGACCGGCACCGGCAGGCCTCGCCAGTCCCAGCAGGCGCGCTGGAACAGGTTTGTGCCGTGGATATCGGGGACGAATGAGCGCAGGATGCGTGAGGGCTTCTTAAATGCCGAGGCGAAATCGAGTCCAGCGCAAAACGATTTGCCCTCGCCACGTAGGATTACGCCACGCAGATCACGGTCAGCTGCCAGTTTCCGGGCGACGGCGGACAGCTCGGTCAGCATCTCAAGTGTTAGACCGTTGAGTTTGTCTCCGCGGTCCAAACTGACGACAGCGATTTTCGCCGCCTCTGAATCAGCTACGGCGAGGTATTCATAGGCGACGTTGACATTGTTGCTGGTGTTCATGGGCACTAACGCTAAACGACGGCTACGTGTGCCGCCCGGGAAATACCAAAAGTGGTCTCAAACAAGACACAAAAAACCGACCCGCTGAGGGTAAGCCCCGTCAGCGAGCCGGTAAGCCATCTTTAGCGCGCGGCAGGGACGCGTAAAAAGCCGCGCGCTGTTAGCTGAAATTACTTGGCAGCTGCGAACAGCTCTGCAGCGTAATCCCAGTTGAAGACGTTCCAGACAGCCTTGACGTAGTCAGCCTTGACGTTCTTGTACTGCAGGTAGAAAGCGTGCTCCCACATATCCAGCAGCAGAACCGGCTTCAGGTTGATGGACAGGTTGCCCTGCTGATCCGTCATCTGCTCAATAACCAGGCGCTCTGCAATGGTGTCGTAACCCAGAACAGCCCAGCCGGAGCCCTGCAGGCCCAGAGCAGCAGCGTTGAAGTGAGCCTGGAACTTCTCGAAAGAGCCGAAGTCGCGCTCGATAGCCTCAGCCAGCTCACCGGTCGGCTGGCCGCCACCGTTCGGGGACAGCAGCTTCCAGAACAGGGAGTGGTTGGTGTGGCCACCCAGGTTAAAGGCCAGGTCCTTGGACAGGCCGGTAACAGCTGCGAAGTCGCCGGACTCGCGAGCAGCAGCGAGCTTCTCCAGAGCAGCGTTGGCGCCGTTGACGTAATTAGCGTGGTGCTTGCTGTGGTGCAGCTCCATAATCTCGCCGGAGATGTGCGGCTCCAGAGCGTCGTAAGCGTAATCCAGCTCAGGAAGTTCGTACTTAGTCATTAGGAAAATTCCTCCTCAACACGTTTTTAGGTTGTGCCGTCGATGGTACTCAAGATGAGTGGATGCGCAACCATTTAAGCAATACAATTAATGCGAAATTCATAAAAAATGCTGTTCAGGGATATCTGTCACAAGTTTATGAACGCGGCGGCTGAGTGCGGCGAATCCACTTACTCACGCGCTTGAAGCGCATTCCGGCTGCGCCACCCAGGTCGTCGTCAAGCGGAATGTCGAGGATGGAAGCCCACGTTGGCAACATTTCTTCCTCGTACCGGTGGCCGTGACCACCGGGGACGGTGACGGAGGCGAGGCCGTCGATAAGCACCTGCCAGAAGGTGACGAACGGATGCCAGCGCATGGAGGGGAGAACATCGCGGCCGACGCGCTCTGCAAGCCAGTCGGGGCGGCGCCAGGCCAGTGGGTAATCCCACCAAACGATGGGGTCAGAGGCATGCTGCAGGAATGCGACGCGCGGGAATTCCCACGGCCCGAACTTGGTGCCATAGAAGGAGTGGTACAGCTCGTCGGGGCGCGTAGCGAAGCGGATGTTTCGCCCCTCGTCGATGACTGGAGCGATTTCCGGAGACCCCTTTGTCCGACGGTGCGTCAGCTCTTTCCACATCGCGGAGAACTGTGGTGCGCCCGTCCAGACAGCACCGTCGACGCGTGCGAGCATGTCAGCGGAATTCTCGAATGCGCCGAGACCGCCAAACCCGCCGAGGGATTCACCGGCGACGTAGACCTTTGGCCGGTCGTTCTCCGGCATCTTGTCGACTTCCTGCAACACCCGATGGATAAGGGTGTGGCCAGCCGCGATTGGGGTTTCGTGGTCCGTTAGCCATGCCACTGGGGAGGGGAGGTCAGAGTACTGCAGAGCGACAGTGGCGCAGTTGCCAAGGGTCAAGAACTCTGCAGCCTGCGCCGACCACGGTGGCACCCAACCGGTGCCGGTGGTGGTGAAGACAACCAGATGATCGCGCCGAAACGCGCCGGTGCGGTGCATCTCGCGGATGATGAGCTCCGCCTGTTCCCGCAGAGAACGACCTGGCACCTTGCCCGCATAAATGCGGATGGGTTCCTGCAGTTCGGAGAGCGGCTTGCCAGTGACCACCGCCAAATCTCGGGCACGGGGGCCTTCGGCGACGAAGACGCGCCCCTCGGCGCCGAGTGCGTACCACGGCTCCAAAGACCATGGACTCCCGGAACGTTCCGGCTCCCAGGGCTGCATGCGGCCTGGAACTACCAGGGTATTCAGGTATCGGGACTTCTTGGCGATGGACTCCAAAGTCCGACGGATAAGCAGTCGATCAATGCTGGCGGCCACGGCACCACCGACGATGGCACCGCTGAGAACCGGGGCGAGACCGCGCGGCAGCCAGGGGCGGAGGTTGTCCCGCAGTAAGTCATAGCCGCGATTGGCCAGCGCGGAGAGCCCCCGAGTGGTCAGGTAGAGACCACTGGCAATCATTGTGGAGGCGAACTGGCTGCGTGCGGATTCCTGCTCATCCTTGCCCACCAGGCGGCCAATTTCGCGCTGCTGGGAAATGGAGCGCAGCCACAGCGCCGCGGTGGTGGCCGTGGTGGCAACATGCCAGGTCACGGCCAGTGCGCGCTCGTGTCGAGGTGCCGGCGCAAAGCGGCTGAGCGGAGTGCTGGCCAGACGCCGCATCGTCGTGTTGTAGCCATAGCCGATAGCCACCCCGGTGACATGGCCCGCCAGCTGTGCCAGGAAGGTCACAGTAACGGTGGCGATCCGAGTACGCGGCATCAGCGAGGGGCTAAAGGCAGCCCATGACGCAATTTCTGCACCAATTAGACCGGGGTTGGAGGGAATGCCCGCTCGCAGTGCGCTGCGGATAGTGCCAGGGCCGGTACCTAGGAGACGTTCGCGAAAGACTTTGGTCGCCATCAGACTGCCGGTGCCGACTGCGCCCAGCGCTTTGGCCATGCCAGCTGTGCCAGCGACTCCTGTAATTCCCGTTCGCGCTGCTCGTGCAGCTCGCACTGTCCTGGTGGTTTCGATTGGCTGAGCTACAGGTGTGTTGCCCGTAGACGCAATCGAGGGCGCAATCGAAGTAAATGCGCGACGCAGGAATCCCATAACTCCCATCATGGCAAAATTTTTTCCACGGGGTTTATTCATCTCGCGCCAGTTTTCCGCACAAAGCGTAGCCTGTGGGGTGTCGCAACGTTTTCCGAATCGGTTGAGAAGGATCCGAGGGCTATGAAGCTATCCACAGGAAATAAGGTCGTGCTGATCGGCGCTGGCGACGTCGGCGTGGCATATGCGTACTCACTGGTCAACCAAGGCACTGTCGACCATTTGGCAATCATTGACATCGACGAGAAGAAGACGATGGGCAACGTCATGGACTTAAACCATGGCGTGGTGTGGGCGTCGTCGCGCACCAAAGTCACCCAGGGCACGTACGCCGACTGTGACGATGCCGCGCTGGTGGTTATCTGTGCAGGTGCGGCACAAAAGCCGGGCGAGACTCGCCTGCAGCTGGTGGACAAGAACATGAAAATCATGAAGTCCATCGTCGATTCCGTTATGGACAGCGGTTTTGATGGGCTCCTACTGATTGCTTCCAACCCCGTCGACGTACTCACATACGCTGCGTGGAAGTACTCCGGGCTGCCGCACAACCGTGTCTTCGGCTCCGGCACCATCCTGGACACCGCACGTTTCCGCTACATGCTGGGTGAATACTACGATGTTTCCCCGATGAGCGTGCACGCATACATCATCGGTGAACACGGCGACTCCGAGCTGCCGGTATTGTCCAGCGCCAACGTTGCAGGCGTCGGTCTGTCCAAGCGTCTCGCCGCTGACCCCACGCTTCACGACGAGCTGGAGGACATCTTCATCCGAACCCGTGATGCCGCCTACGAGATTATCGATGCCAAGGGCTCCACTTCCTACGGAATCGGTATGGGTTTGGCCCGCATCACGCGCGCCATTTTCCAAAACCAAGAGGTGGCTCTGCCGGTCTCCGCATACTTGCAAGGTGAATATGGCCATGAGGACGTGTTCATCGGAACACCAGCCATTGTGAACCGCCGAGGAATTCGCCGCGTTATCGAGCTTGAGTTGGACGAATACGAAAAGAAGCAGTTGGACAAGTCCGTTCAGACGCTCCGAGATGTGCAGGATCCATTCTGGAAGTAACTGCTGGTAGCGAAAGCGCATGTCTTCTCGACATGCGCTTTCGGCCGTCTCATTTGAGAATGAGAATGCCCACCTTCTATTGGCCCGCGTGGCCGACTCTGGCCAACGCTTCGTCTTCAACACAGGAGTGCCTTCTCTATGGCAGCGCAGAGCCCTCAAGACACAGCAACTGACAACACTGAAAGCGGCGCGGCCGTACCGCGTCTGGATGACCTCATCAGCAAGGTCACCGATTTGATTACAGAGTTGGACGACGTCTCGGTGGAGGCATCTGCACTGCTCGCAGAGGTGCCGGAAGAGCGCCGTCGGCACGCGGAAAACCTACTGCACTACGCACACCTGCGCACAATTGACATCCGTGAGCTGCAGAACAGCTTGCACGACCTCGGCGTGACCAGTCTGACCACGGTGGAGACTTTCACCCGGGGGCGCCTTGAGTTGGCCCTCAACGCGCTGTTGGCGCTGGCGGGGCGCACCTCAGATGTCGATGTCGCCCGCATTATTGCCGACGATGAGCGCGCGGATATTGCCCTGGATAACAACGCCACCGAGCTGTTCGGTCAGGAGCGCGCGGATGTCACTTCGCACATTATGGTGACCCTGCCCGCCGAGGCCGCCGACGACGCAGAGTTGGTGGAGAGCTTCGCTGCTGCCGGCATGGATCTCGCTCGCATCAACTGCGCCCACGACGGCCCTGAGCAGTGGAGCCGCATGATTGACAACGTCAATGCTGCAGCTGAGAAGGCCGGTCGCCGCATCTTCGTGTCCATGGATCTGGCTGGCCCGAAGCTGCGCACAGGCGATATCGAACCGGGACCGCGCGTGGGTCGCGCCCGCGTTGTGCGTGACGACGCCGGCACAGTCATCTCCAAGTCCAAGATTTGGCTGACTCCACGTCTGGATGGGCACCCCAAGCCAGCTCCGAACGATTTGCCGGGGCGTCCTGCTCTGCCGCTGGAAGCAGATCAGGGATGGTTGGAACAGCTGCAGCTTGACGATGTCATGACGCTGCATGACTCCCGCTCAGCGAAGCGTCACTTCACCGTTGTGCGCATCGACACCGACGTCGAGGGTGAGGTCGAGGCTGTCCTCGCCGAGGGTGAGAAGAACGCCTGGATCGCCGAGGGCACACACCTGCGCAGCAACTACGAGGTCACACGTGCTGGCGGCGTGCCACCGACCGTGCAAAAGCTGCGTTTCCACACTGGGGATGAGTTCATTCTCACCAGCCGCGAGGAAATCACCACCATTCCACGCACCGAGGATGAAATTCCACGAGTCTCCTGCTCGCTGCCGTCTGCCGTGGCGGCTCTGAAGCCGGGCGATCCGGTGCTTTTCGACGACGGTGCACTCGGCGCTGAGGTGGTTGAGGTCTCCGAGACGTCGTCAAGCGAAGATAGCCACGTCGATGCCCGCTTGCGTGTCCAGCGCACCAAGCCGAACGGACAGCCGTTGGCGGCGCATAAGGGCATCAACCTGCCGAACACCGACCTGCCGCTCAATTCGCTTACCGACGAAGACATTGAGCATCTGCGCTTTGTAGTGGAGCACGCGGATATTGCTGCGGTGAGCTTTATTCGCACGCAGGAGGATGCTGAGTACGTCTACAAGGTGCTCGATGAGATTGCGGCAGAACATGAGGCTGCGGGCCGCGAGGATCTCGCATCGAGGGCTCGGGGCCTGGGCGTTGTGCTGAAGATTGAGACTATTCCGGCATTCCAGAATCTGCCGGGAATCATCATCGCCAGCATGAAGCGCGCCAAGTCCGGTCTGATGATTGCTCGTGGTGACCTGGCTGTGGAACTGGGCTTCGACCGCATGGGTGAGGTCCCAGGCCAGATTCTGACGCTGGCGCAGGCAGCCGGAGTGCCGACCATTCTGGGTACTCAGGTGCTGGAGAATATGGCCAAGGCCGGCCTGCCTTCCCGCGCGGAGATTACCGATGCGGCTTTCGCCCTGCGTGCCGAGTGCGTGATGCTGAACAAGGGGCCGCACATCACCGAGGCCATCGCGATTTTGAACAACCTGGCTCGGAAGATGGGTCGTTCGCAGCGTAAGAGCCGCATCATGCTGCGGAAGATTCGCAGCTGGTCGGACTAGTGGCTGGGTTAGTGGCCGGGCTAGTTTAGGTAGGTTAGGGGAGCGCACCCAAAAAACGCCGTTGGAGAAAAGACTGCGGAAGAAGCCAGCCGCGCGAGAGAGACGCGAGAGAGGAGCCCTGCGGAAAATGTCTAATGAACAGGCAGAAAACGCGGGGTGGGCTGTGCCGCCGCAGTCTCCAAAGCAGCAGCCGCAGCAGTCCCCACCTCAGGTGGTGCTGCCATCGCAGCAGAACTGGCAGCCGACTGTCTCGGATTCGACTATCACGGGTGCGACGCCGCGCTGGAAGGCCGATGAGATTGTTCGCAAGCGCGCGGACAGCGTCTTTCGATGGGCGATGAGCGGCGCCGGAGTATTCGCCGCATTTACCGTTTTCGTCTGGATGAGCATCCTGAGCCCCGGTCAGGACCTAGTGGTTTCCCTCCTCGGTGAGTTTGGAGCATGGGCTTTCGGTCTTTGTGGAATGGTTTCCCTCATTGGGCTGGGTTTTTCGGTCTACAAGACCCTCCAGGTGCTGCGTGACCGCGCAACGTATGCTCGCCCACTGCTGTCGCGCACGGCAACGGATGTGCGCACGATGCACATGTGGCCAGTGCGCAACATCACGGGGCCCGTGGTCGCGTTGGCTGAAACAGGAGTCACTGCCGTAATGGGGCCAGGTCGCTTTATCTGGTACCTGGCCTGCGTTTTGTGGCCACTTGCAGTGGGGTGGTTTATCGCTGCCGACGTATCCCGGACATACTTCCAGGCCGGAATCATCACCGTTTTAGCTTGTGTGACGACTGCCCTCACAGCGCGGCTACTCGGCTACGTGTTGGCTCCCGAGGAAGTGCATCGCAACATTCCCGTTGGATCCGGTCGCGAACGCACCCAGCCCGGTTTCTGGTCCAAGGGCTTCATCCCCAGCGAAGCTACCGATGAACAAGGGGAGACGGGCGCAATGGCCGTCGACAAGCAGCTTTTCGAAGGAACGGCGAGCGAATTCGTCGACGATTTTTATAAGTAGCCCAGGCAGTCGCGAACTACGGAGAGCGAATAGGTATTCTGTGGCCTTGTGGGAAAGAAATCTCGTAAGAAGAATAATCAGGCCCCGGAGGGCATGAGCCGTCGTCAGGCGAAGCTGGCAGCCCGCGCTGCTGAGCGTGCAGCGCTGCTGGGTAATCCGCGTCCGTTCAAGGACTTCGACGAAGAGGCTGACATCGTGGCTGTCCGCGAGTTCGCTCCGGCTGTGGTCATTCCGGTCACGGTCGCTGACGCCGAGCGTGACATCAAGCTCTGCACCGTGCTGCCAGGCGGCGTTGCTGCCCTGACGCGTGCCGCTGACCAGGGCAATGAGGCTTTCGTCGCGCTGCAGACGCAGGCGCGCACCAATGACGGCGCTGCGGATCTCTCCCGTGCGCTGGCATGGGCCCGTGACGCAGAGCCGGGCCAGCAGCTCTCCTCCGCCACTGACGGCGAGGCCGCACCGCTTACCGACGTCCTGACCGCCGTGGATCTCGACAACCTGGAGGTCCACCAGGACTTCGAGTGGTGGATTCCCAAGGGCATTGAACGCACCCCGATGATCGAGCAGAACCTGGCCGTGGCTAACGACGCGATTCTCCCGTCGTACCGCCTGGATGCGAAGGTCGCTGGCGCTGTGTGGTGGATTGATCCGGGCGAGCGCGCTCACATCCGCTGGGTGCGCCGTGAAGATGAGAAGCCACTGCTGGACGCCTTGGCACGCGTGCACGCTGCGGACAACCTTTCGCTGGGAGAGGGCACTAAGTTCGCTGGTGTCTTCCGCACCGATGGCCTGCTGGTGCCGGTCTGGGACCTGGATAACACCAAGCCGCACGACCACTGGATTGCTGCCGTGGAAGAGGCCGACAAGCGTATCGCTGAGGCGCTGGCCAGCGAAGAGCCGCTGACCGCCGAAGAGCGCAAGTCCCGTGAGACCATCGTGTCCCGTCAGGTGACCATTCGGAACTAGGCGTAGCTGGTTTAAGAACTAACGCGTGTGGCTCAGCAAAATGCTAAGTCACACGCGTTAGTTGTCTCGAAAGCTATCCGAAGCTGTTTTAGCTGCCCTCTTGGCTATCTCAGCTCCGCAAAAAGTGCTGGCGCTTCGATTTCGTCCCAGAGCAGCACATTGCCCGCATAACCGGTATCCATGGCGCCTGAGGTAGGCACGGTAAGGGAATCGGAACCGAAGAGCATGCGCAACATCAGCCAGGTCAGATGCCAGACATGGTCACCATCGCCGACGAACACGGCCTTAGTGCCAGCATTGGCCAGGCGAATCCAGCGGTAGGGGTTGAGCCATACCGCAGGTGATTTCAGCCGTCCCATCAGCGCACTCATGAATTCACGCTGCCGCTCTACGCGGTCCAAGTCTCCCTGGGCGGTAGCACGCGTGCGCACGTAACCCAGGGCGCCCGCGCCGTCGAATTTCTGGCAACCGGCCTGGATATTCAGGCCTGCCAGCGGATCGTCGATGGCTTCTTCAGGGCACATCTCGATACCACCGACAGCGTCGACGACACCGGCGAAACCGCCAAAGCCAATTTCGGCGTAGTGGTCGATGTGAATTCCAGTGTTTTTCTCTACAGTGTCGATGAGTAGCTGGGGGCCACCAAATGCGAATGCCGCATTGATCTTGTTCTTGTCATTGCCCGGGATATCCACGAAGGAGTCACGCGGGATACTGACCAACTTCGGCTTACCGAGCACCGGAATGTGGGCAATCATGATGGTGTCGGTGCGCTGGCCGAAATCACCACTGCCCGTCGACAGCTTGGCGGCATCTTCCTCTGACAAGCCCGTACGAGAGTCCGAACCGACAAGCAACCAGTTGGAGGACATCGTATTGGCAGGGCGATCTGCCAGACCGGAGAACGCATCGACCCTGGTCAGGCGGATGTCGACAAGTGCCATTGTGACGACAAGGAAGATGACGAGAAGCAGGATGATGGATTTAAAGCGCAAGCGTGGCAGTCGCAAGCGTGGCATGCGGAACCCAGACCTGACGCCGGCGCCGCCACGACTGCCACGGCGTCCACCACGGCCAGAACTCGCTGCTTGTGGGGCACTGTAGTAGTCCTGTGACGAGCCGTGCGAGGAAGATTGGAAATCCGCATCCGGGTTATATCCGGGCGGGGGAAACCGCGGATCGCTGCCAGCGCGTCCGCTACCGGCCCGGTTCACCGGTGGACGGGACTCAATGCGCGTTTCGTTCAGTGGCGCCTGCCGACGTTCCGGTTGCGGCCTAGACCTGCGCGGAGGCATAGGCGCTGGGCGGGCTGCCCCTGCCCTAGATGGGCGGTCGGAACGGGGCGGGATGGGGCGTCGTGAAGCGCCACGCGAATCGGCCTCACGGGGGCGGGCATGCTTCGGCGACGCCTCGTCCACACGGCGGTAGATGGGGCGGCCATAGCGATCTTTAAGCGGCCTACCGTATCGGTCGCGGGCAATGCGCGAGTCGTCGAAGTTGCCTTCCATACCAATAAAGAATAGGCAACGACAGCGGACTAAGAGAACCGAGACAGCAATACAAGTCTTGGTAGCGCTGGCGTTACCCTGCATGCGACGTGCTGAAAGGGGTTGGGAACGAAGAAGAATATGCTGGAAATATGTCCGCAATGAACCAGAACAACGAACGTGCAGTCAACGAGTCGGATGTTTATGTCAAGAGCCGACATGGTGTCCCGCGGGACTTCTTCGCCTGTGAGGCGGCGGGGCTGGGTTGGCTGCGCGAGGGTGAAGCTGACGGCGGTGCGCGCGTAGTGGAGGTGCTGGGCGTGAGCGGGCATGCGCTGAAATTGCGTCGAATTGAGTCGACGGTGCCGACTCCGCAGGCAGCGTACGAGTTCGGAAAATCGTTGGCCATTACCCACAATCTGGGCGCTGCTGGCTGGGGTGCCGGCCCCGATGGGTGGGAGGGGCACGGTTACTTCGGTCCACTGGATCAGCCACTGCAGATGGACCTGACTCCACGGGAGAGCTTCGGTGAATACTGGGCCAAAGGGCGTCTGCTGCCAGCGCTGGGAAAGTTGGAAAGCTCCTACAATAACCGTCAGCTAGACATCTTTGACCAGCTCATTGAGCGACTCTTGGCTGGAGATTTCGACAACGAGCCAGACGCTGCGCGTGTCCACGGTGACCTGTGGTGGGGAAACCTCATGTGGGATGCAGACGGCGCGATTTTGATCGACCCCGCAGCGCACGGCGGAGCCCGCGAGGAAGATCTGGCACTGCTGGCGCTATTCGGGGCAACGCACTTCAACGAGATCTTGCGTGGCTACGAATCCGTACATCCCCTGCCGGATTTCGCCGAGAGCTGCGAACTCCATCAGCTCTACGCCGTGCTCATGCACGCGGTGCTTTTTGGTGGCGGATACGCCGGACAGGCGGCGGCAATGGCGGCGAAGTACGTGCGCTAGTTGGCGTTAGCAGCCTCCAGCACGCTAGCCATCTCCAGTAGCTCTGCCTCGCCGCAGCGCACCGCACCGATATTGACGCTGGTGGCGGGGTGCACTGTGTTGGCGCTGGCACCGCTCGTACCCGGCACAGCAATCGGCACCGACACACTCGCCCACCCAGTCAGATTCCACAGCGACAACCACGGTGTCCACCGGGTTTGCTCGTCAAAGTCCTCCGACGGCGCCAACGCAGAGAAATGCCCAATACGCGGCGGATCAAACGCCAGCGTTGGCGTAATCACCGCATCGACTTCCCAACGCGACCGAATCGCGCCGGGCAGAGCCATCCGCTGCTGATGTGTCGCCGTCGCCTCCGCTGCGGAAATCTCCTGGCCACAGGCTCGAATCCACTGCACAATCTCGGAGTAGTCCGCGCGCGGCAATTTCGTGGCCATTCGCGTGATGGTCCGTCGAAAAATCTCGAACACGTCCGGACCTGCCGGATCGTAGGGGCTGGGCACTTCCACCACGTCGTACCCGGCGTCGGCAAGACGGTCAGCCGCCGCCCACGCACCGTTTGCCCAGCGCTTATCGACGTCCACCTCAGCATGAAAAGGGCTGACAGTGACACCGATGCGAAGGGGACGCTGGGAACGTCGGAAAACATGCGGGGTTGAGGAAAGTGGCACCCCGGCCAGCAGTGCTGCGTCATCGACTGTGCGAGTGAGGAAGGCAGGCGTGGAGAGATTTCCACCCGCAATATCATGTGCTGGCTTCAACCCAACGAGGCCACAGCAGGCGGCGGGCACACGGATAGAACCGCCGCCGTCAGAGCCCAGAGCTGCGGGAACGACACCAGTTGCGACAGCAACCGCGCTGCCGCCCGAGGAACCGCCGGGAGTGCGTGGCGTGGTATCCGGCTGATTGGACAGCTGATTGGGCGTGGCGAAGTAGGGGTTTTCCGGGGCCGTGTAACCAATCGGCTCGGTGTAGGCCGTCATCCCGACCTCGGAGGTGTGTGTCGTCGCCGTGAGGACCGCGCCACGAGCCAGCAGTTTCGCCACGGGGTCCGAAGTTTCGGTGGCGGTGAAAGCCAAGTTGGTCGAGCCCATCGTGCATTCGACCCCAGCGATGGTGAATAGGTCCTTGATTGCCACTGGCAGACCCAGGAGGTCACGCCGGAGACCGTGGCTAGCGCGCCGGGCGGGTTCGGATCCGGCAGTGAGGCTGCGCGCGCGGTCGACAGCGTGCTCGGCCAAGGACGTGGCAATACCGAAACGAGCGGGATTGGTCGCGGCGTCGTCGGCAAGCGTGGCGAATTCCGAAACGATTTCCGATACCGAGATTGCGCCACTGCGCACGGCTTCAGTGAGGGCGCGGGCGGGCATCTCGGAAGAAGAGGTCATGCAATAAGTGTAGAAGCCCTCTAATCTGAGCTTATGACGACGGTTACTTATTTGGGTCCTGCGGGCACATTCACCGAGCAGGCGCTGTGGGACATGGCGCGTGCTGGCGAGATTGATCCGGCAGGGGAATCTGCGGTCAATGCGGTGCCGGTGGATAGTCCCGCGGCCGCGCTTGGAGCCGTGCGCCGAGGGGAAGCGGACTTTGCCTGCGTGGCTATCGAAAGCAGCGTGGACGGTCCCGTCACACCAACTTTTGATGCCCTCGCTGCTGGGCCGGAGCTGCAGGTTTTCCGTGAAACCGAGGTCGGGGTGGTCTTCTCTATCCTGGTCCGTCCCGGTACGACGGCGGAACAGGTGCGTACTTTTACGACACATCCTGTGGCGTATCCGCAGGTCAAACAGTGGGTGGATGCCAACCTTCCGGGCGTGGAAGTTCATCAGGCCAGCTCCAATGCGGCGGCGGCTCACCAGGTCGCCGAGGGTACCCACGACGCTTGCGCTGCCCCGGCCCGCGCGGGTGAGCTGCTCGGACTTGAGGCGCTGGCCACTGAGGTCGCCGACGTGCGCGGTGCCCGAACCCGTTTCCTACTGGTGGGGCGCCCTGGTGTGCCGACGCCGCGCACCGGTGCCGACCGGACCTCGGTCTCCTTCACGCTGCCGAACCAGCCCGGCACACTGATGCGCGCCATGAATGAGTTCGCAGTGCGACAGGTCAACCTCACCCGCATCGAGTCGCGGCCGACACGCGAGCTCTTCGGCCTCTACCGCTTCTACATTGACTGCAACGGCCACGTTGATGATGCACAGGTTGCGGCGGCTCTCGCGGCACTGCACGAATACGCCGAAGACCTGCGGTATCTGGGATCTTGGCCGGTCGCTGAGGGCGGTCGCCGCAGCATTATGACCCCGCCGCCGGATATCTCCCAGTCAATTGAATGGGTCGACGCGCTCAAGGAAGGACGAAGGTAAAACATGACACCCGCCGCGCCCGAAAATCCAGTTGGACAGCTGCCTTTCCTCGATGACCGCCCAGACCGCCCTGAATCTGTCATGCCGGTTGATTCCCAGCGCATCATTTTCATCCGCCACGGGCAGACCACCGGCAACATCAACCGCCGCCTGGATACCGCATTGCCGGGCGCACCGCTCACCGACCTCGGTGTGAGGCAGGCGCGCAGTCTGGGACGTCTTTTGCTTCCCGACGTCCACAGAATCGGTGACATCGTCACATCCCATGCCCTGCGTGCACGCCAAACTGGTGCAGGCGCGGTCGCGAGTCTGCACCACCTGGGAGAGACTTCCGTTCGCATCCGCCATGAGGGTGGTCTCCACGAGATTCAGGCCGGCGACCTTGAGGGGCGCAATGATCGCGATGCGCACATGGAGTACATGCGCGCCTTCTACCAGTGGCTCAATGGGGAGCTGGAGTATCGTCTTCCCGGCGGTGAATCCGGTGCTGACGTGCTGAACCGATACCTGCCGACGCTACAGCAGCTGCTGGAGCAGGCAGGAGCGACAGGTGGTGAATCCAAGGAGTCCAGGGAGGGCAGCAGCAAGGATGTCGTCATTGTCAGCCACGGCGCGGCTATTCGTCTGATTGGGCAGTATCTGACCGGGGTGGATCCGGAATACGCACTGCGACACCGCATTGCCAATACCGAGCGAATTGAGCTGGTTCCGAACGCAGCGGCCGTCGGCAAGCGTGCTGGCATTGAACCGCGCGCGTGGGATGTGCGTCGCTGGGGCGACAGCGAGTTGCCCTAGAAGAGAGCGAAACGGCGACCGTTACTGCTGGCCCTCCTGAATCTCACGGCGCTTCTGAGCTGCCAGGCGTAGGCGTTCCGTGCGACGCTTGGATTCCTCTTCGTTGATTTCGTTGAGGAGCTCTTCTTCGTCATCATTGATGTTCAAGGCGGCGCGCCCGATAAGGGCAACGGCCGCAGCGACGATGAAGCCGAGCCACGCGTTATCGATATTGGTGAAAAACATCAGAACGATAGTGACACATACGATAACGCCTGCAGCAGAATCAACAATGTTGAGCTGGCGGCCCTTTTTCATCAGGTTTTGCAGCTCTTGATCGACACTTTGATGCTGCGGATTAGCCGGGGTGCCCTGTGAACTCTCGGGGGAGACCTCAGCGGGCAGGTCCGCGAAGAGAGTTTGCAGTTCTGCCCGAGTTTTAGCGGAAGCAGCACTTTCGGCGCGTTTGGAGAACTCATCGACATCCAAGTAGCCATCAGCGAAATGATTGCCGAGACGCTCCATGGCAGCGTTGCGCTCCCTGTCGCCGACCCTGATTTCTGGCTTCTCGCTCGAGTTGTCGCTCATGGTTATTAAGGCTACAGGGAAGAAAGCTGCCGTGAAGAAGTCGAGAGGGGCGAGGCCGTGCAGGAGAGCCGAACTTATCCGTAGCCGAGTCGGTCCAGATCCTCCTCCTCGAGGCCGAAATAATGCCCGATTTCATGCAGGAGAGTGACACGAATCTGCTCTACCAGCTCCTCTTCGGTGTGGCTGATGCGGCAGAGCATGTCGCGATACAAGCTGATTTGGTCAGGCGGACCCCAGTGGTTGTTAGAACGCTCGGTCAGAGGAATGCCCTCGTAGAGTCCCAGCAGTGTGGGCTCGTCGAGGTTATACGGGTGGACCTGGATGATGACCTGATCGAGCTGATCGAGAAACTGCGTCGGGATGCGGTCGATGGCCTCATCGACAAGCGCATCGAACCGCTCCGGGCTAACGTCAACCATTTATGGTGCTGCCTCGCAATGTCCTGTTGTTCTACTGTCCTGCGGGAGCGATTGCGTTATCCACAGCGCCTGCTTCTGCACCAGTACCGTCGGCACCGACCGCACCGACGTCACCTGTGCCAGCGCCAGCGCCAGCGTCACCCTGCTCCTCCCGCAGCGGATTGCGCGGTGGCGGAGCCACGGGCGGCTGGCCGTCGATAGTGAAGGACTCGTTAGCGTGGCCATTGAGAGTGGAGAACCCGCCCTGGCCGTTGTCCTTAATCAACCAGCAATTCACACTGCGTGAGCCAGCATTGAGCGACTCCTGCGACAGTGACGTCCAAAATGGCAGCAGCGTTGAGTTATACAGCGGGTCGTCACCGCCGAGGTAATTCTGCGCGAGAGTCACACACTGTTCCGCGAGCACATCATTTTGCTCCTGGTCAGTGGGGACGTTGTCACCGAAATGGTCGCGGAGATTGACAATTCCCGTCGACTCCATCAGGTGATCTTCCACGCACGGTACCTGGCGGATGGCACCGCTTTCGTCCAACGTCACGCAGCGGCCACCCTCGAACACGCGGGACTGGTCCTGCCCGGCCGCAGGACCGGACATGTGCGCCGTGTTGCCGTCTTCATCGACGACCTGGATACCGCACAGGAAGGTTCGGTCACCCTTTTCCCACTGGCTAGGCGAAGGAATAATCGGCGCCGTGATAAATCGACCGTCCGGATCGTACTGGCCGCCCAGGTATTCAGTCACGGTGTTGCGACACACGCCATTTTGCAGAGCCACCAAATTGTCCGCTGTCGGGTAGTTGGCAGTTTTTGCGTATTGCCCCGGATGTTCCTCGTAGTCGGCGAGGTTCAGTTTCTTGGCGACCTCATAAGCGTGTGGCTGCTCACAGGGCACGACGCGGAAGTCAGAAACATTCAAATCTTCTGCCAGGTTCCAGTCCAGACAGTTGCCCGCGGTTGCGCTGGTGAACGCCGTCGTCTCCTTGTCAACGATGGTCGTCGTTGTCGACGATGACGCGCTTGCCGACGAGCCCTTGCCCCCAAGTGGCCCACTCGGTGGCTCGATGACTCCCGCTTGCAGCGCGAATGCCATTCCCGCGGCGCCGACCAGCATTGCCGTCGACAAAGCGCGCATTCCCCAGCTTCCACGAGAGTTACGGGAAGCGTGGGCATCGTTGCTGGCTGCGGAGGACGCACCAGCGCTGGCATCTGCGCCAGTACCTGCACCGGAGTCAGTGTCTGTGGCGGCAGCGTGCTCGCGATCCTGGTTCATATTGTCATCAGCCATAGTGACCCCATTGTGCACCGCCAATGAGCCTGTGGACAAGGTAACGCTCTGTCCGAGTTTGCGGTCCGAGTTTGCTCAATAACTTCAGGCACTACAATAGTCCGGTATTTGTTCGCTACCCGAGGACACGAGTCTTGACCTGGACTGCACTACTCAGCCTGCTGGGCGTCCACATTATTGGTATGGCCTCACCAGGGCCTGACGTCTTCTTAATCCTGCGCCTTGCCACCAAATCCCGAAAGCACGCCATCGCAGCGGTTGCGGGTATCAGTACTGGTGCCACTATCTGGATGACCCTCACAGTTTTTGGGTTCGCAGCTGTCATCACCGCCAATCCTTTGCTGATGGGCGTAATCCAGCTCGTCGGGGGCTGTTATCTCATTTACATGGGCATCAGCATGGCCAAGGCAGGCATCAATACCCTCCGCGAACTGCGCGCCGGTGCCGCACCAGCGCTGGGAAGCGAGGCGCTCCGGTCGCCGAAGGCGACATTCCGTCAGGGCTTTTTCACCAATATGTCGAACCCGAAGATTGTTCTCTTCCTCACGGCAGTGCTTTCACAGTTCATTCCCGCAGGCGCATCCGTGGGGACGCTTGTGCTTTGTACGTTGGTGCTAATCGTCTCCCAAATCGCTTTCTTCCTATTTATCGCAATCGTGGTGTCGACGGATGCCGTCGTCAAGCGAATGGTGCTGGCAGGGCCGTGGATTGACACTGTCGCCGGCGTGATCTTCCTCGTCCTCGGCGCGCTGCTGGTCGCCTCAGGAGCGGAAGCGGCACTCTAGCAAGCCTTGTGCCTGCTTGCCGACGTAAACCAGGTACTCTAGGTGACGTGATTGATCTCAAATTTCTCCGCGAAAACCCTGAAGTAGCCCGCGAGTCCCAGCGCACCCGTGGTGAGGACCCGGCATTGGTCGATCAGCTGCTGGAAGCTGACGCTAAGCGCCGTGAGGTTATTGCCTCCACCGACGCGCTGCGTTCAGAGCAGAAGGGCTTCGGTAAGAAGATTGGTCAGGCGTCGAAGGAAGAGCGCCCGGCCATGCTGGAGAAGGCCAAGGAGCTTTCCGACGCCGTGAAGGCAGCCGAAGCGGAGCAGAAGGAAGCCGAGGCTGAGGTCGAGCGCCTGCAGTACCTGATTGGCAACATCGTTACGGGTGCGCCCGCCGGCGGCGAAGATGACTTTGTCGTGCTGGAGGAAATCGGTGAGATTCCGCAGTTCGACTTTGAGCCTAAGGACCACCTGGACCTCGGTGAGTCGCTGGGTCTTATTGATATGGAGCGTGGCGTCAAGGTCTCCGGTTCCCGCTTCTACTTCCTGACCGGCTACGGTGCCATGCTGCAGCTGGCCATGATGAACCTGGCTGCTCAGAAGGCAACTCAGAATGGCTTCCAGCTGATGGTGCCGCCGGTGCTGGTTCGTCCGGAGACCATGTCGGGTACCGGCTTCCTCGGTGCGCACTCCGATGAGATCTACTACCTGCAGGAAGATGACCTCTACCTGGTCGGTACCTCGGAAGTCGCGCTGGCCGGCTACCACTCCAACGAGATTATTGACCTGTCGGAGGGGCCGCGTCGCTACGCTGGTTGGTCTTCCTGTTTCCGTCGTGAAGCGGGCTCTTACGGCAAGGACACCCGCGGTATCCTGCGCGTACACCAGTTCGACAAGCTGGAGATGTTCTCCTACTGTCCGCCGGAGCAGGCGGAGGCAGAGCACCAGAAGCTGCTGAACATGGAGCGCGAGATGCTGGCCGCGGTCGATGTTCCGTACCGCATCATCGATGTTGCTGGTGGTGACCTGGGTGCATCGGCTGCCCGCAAGTTCGATACCGAGGCATGGGTGCCGACGCAGAACACCTACCGCGAGTTGACCTCGACTTCGAACTGCACGACTTTCCAGGCTCGTCGTTTGAAGACCCGCTACCGCGATGCCGATGGCAAGTCTCAGTACTGCGCCACCCTAAATGGCACGCTGGCCACGACGCGTTGGCTGGTCGCCATTCTGGAAAACCACCAGCAGGCCGATGGTTCTGTGGTGATTCCGGAGGCGCTGCGCCCGTTCATGATGGGCAAGGAAGTTCTCGAGCCGGTTAAGCGAGCCGGTTAAGCGAGCCGGTTAAGCAGGTGCGGCCCCGCCCCAGTTCATCCGCGACTTCACGACACCTATGTCACCTCATGCCACCTCCACAGCTGGCATGAGGTGACGCCTGTGTCGTGAAGTGGCTTTTTTCAGGCGTGACTTGTTTAGCTGCGCTAAAAAATTAATTGGGGGATTGAGAAGGTAAAAACACCAGGAAGGTTGAGAGTAGAAACACAACCGAAAACACACCTGAACCAGGGGGATAGCCTCACTCGAGGTGGTAGAGGTTGTTTACAACATTCGGATTACAACAATCTTTCTGATGAGTCTTTCACCTGCTGATGTCTCCTGCACCGTGATCTAGGCCACCCCAGCTTTCTTCCACGTAGCCTTCAGCCCAGCGAAGAGAGGTAGGGCAAGGCATGCGGCCGAAGCCGCGACCGATGCCACGGCAACACCAGCTTGGACTAATGCCGGATTGGTCTTGGAGTTTTCTTCCGTGAGGACTCCGATCAGCTGAGATGGTGCAATTGTGCTTGCGAGCGCGCCTAGGGACGCAACACGCAGAGTATCTTCGCGGTCATCTGCCTTGAGCAGCGAAGCAGCTGAAAATCCAGCTCCGACCGTAGAAACCACGAAGGGAAGAAGCAGAGTTTCCTTCGGTGCTGTCTTCTGAACTGCCTCGCCGTTTAGCTTCCATTTCGTGTGGACTTCTGAAGGCAACTGCTTCCAGGACATAGCCAGTGCGACGCCGTGCGCAACCGTCACGGCCGCGGGGAGAAAAGCGGTCGCCTGCAGTGTGCGAGCTGGAATTTCAGAGATAACCTCACCGTCAATATCGTCCGGTCGGACAATCCCCAGCTTGGTCGCTACTGCGGCCCAGTTGATAGACCAGCCAAAACCCAACAGGTGAGGTTGGAGGATCCGCGGGTCGTCCATGTTCCACAGGGAAGCGCGACCGCTTTTGGTAAATACCCGAAGCGGTTTGGAGAGGTACCTGCGCAAGGTGTTTGGTTCGCCAACTTGTTCGGCTACGCAATTTGCGTAGTCGGTCGCCGTTCCCAGCTCTTCGGTCAGGTCCGCGTGGACGTCGTTAAGCTCTTGCAGAAGACTCTCCTGCTCGGCGATGATCGCCTTGCGTTGTGCGTGCGATATGCCGATTTCGCGCAGTTTGTGGTCAATGGCAGTGAGGTAGGTGTTCATTGGGGCTCCTCGGAAAATAGTGCGGTCATGTCGGCGGATAGATCGATGAAGTCCTGGTGTAGTTGCGTGAGTGTTTGCTTTCCTTTGGTTGTCAGTGAGTAGTACTTGCGAGGCGGTCCCTTGGGGGATTCCTCCCAGCGATTGCTGATCAAGCCGTTGGCGGTCAGCCGCGAGAGCAGGGGGTAGACGGTTCCCGCAGGCGCGCTGAGGTGGGGGTAGACGTTGAGCTTTGCGACGAGTGCCGCGCCATAGAGCTCTTCGCGGGAAATCAGCTTGAGAATGGCGAGCTCAAGTACCCCTTTCTTCAGTTGTGTTTGTGGACGTTTGGGCATTGCGTGGTGCTTTCTTTCCGGCGGCATGAAGGAATCTACCAGGCAGAATACTTTTCATACCTAGTACCTTGTAACACCAACTATACGCACAGTAGTTTGTATTGCCAAGTACTGCATGCTTTATACGGCGCGGAGAGGGTAGGGCAAAGAAAATGAGGGGCAATTGTCAGAAGACAATCGCCCCTCATTCCACCGGGTTAGCTCTATGAAGAACTCGTAACTGCTAGGGAGTGGCTCGATTCTTTTTTAGCGTTCAATTAGATACGCGCATCAAGCCAGGCAATAGCCGTCGCAATGGCCTCGTGCTGTGCCGGCTCGTTGAAGGTCTCGTGGAACTGGCCTTCGAACTCGATCAGCTGCTTGTCGGTGGACGAGATGCCGTTGTACCAGTCGCGCGAGAAGAACGGCGGCACAATCTCATCCTGGCCACCCATCATGACCAGGGTCGGCTCAACAAAGTCGACAGAGTTGGTGCCGTTGTAGGTGGCGGCAAAAGCCATCTGCTGAGCCATGCCGAGCGAGAGCTTGGAGTTGTTGTACGGATCAGTTTCGTACTCATCACGCACTGCCTGCGAAGAAGAGGTCTTCGAACCCAGCGGGTTGCCAAGCTGAATCAAGTCGCTGCCGGGTAGTGATGGCACGCGCATCTCGGTGCGGTTCGGCACTTCCTTGAGCATGCGAGTGTTGAATGTGGTCATGTCCTGGAATGGCAGGCGCTGGTAAATCGTCGGCTGCGCCTCGCGCTGGACATCGGTCATGGCCTCTGGGGTGATGGTTTCGCCCTCGTCCGTGCCACCGTAGGGGTTGAAAAGAGCGCCACCACCGTTGGCGACAATGCCATCGACACTGCCCGGGTACTTGATGCCGTGGAAGTCCACGGCAAGGCCGCCCATGGAGTGGCCGAGCAGGAAGGTCTTCGTGCTCGGGTTCTCCGCCTTGGCCTTTTCGACGAGCATGTGCAGGTCATCGACAAGCGAGTGGAAATCATCAATATGGCCACGGGCAACTGGGGTTCCTTCGACCTGGCCCGAGTGGCCGTGCCCACGGTGGTCAATGCGGTAAACGTTGTAGCCGGCGTTCAGCAGCTTGCCGGTTACCCACTCGTAGCGACCCAGGTGTTCTGCAGCGCCATGCACGACGACGACAGTGGCTTTGGCATTCGGGATGGTGTTGGACTTCCAGTAAATCTGGGTGCCCTTGCCATCCTGTGAGGTCATGTAGCCGTCGGTGACCGTAACGTGGCGTCCGTCAACCGTAGTGGTTGGTGCCGGGGTGGTGGGCAGCTCGACCATTGCAGTGGACTGCGGGTCGGGAGTTGGTTCCAGCGGGTTCTTGATGAAGTCCGTTGGGGCTGCTGATGCTGCCGGGGTGGCCAGGGCCAAAGTCAGGGCGGTGGTCACACTCGCAGTGAAAATTGATGCGCGACGCATGATTGCTCTTTTCTGTTTTCAATCGAGGAGTGGATGATAGTTATAATAATTTTATTATAACAAACAAGCCCTGAATTTATAATAAAAATAGCCCGGAAAACCGAATAGGTTTTCCGGGCTATTTTTCGGCTCTTACGAGGACTTATTCAGGCTTCGGTGCCTCCTCAGCATCCGTATCCTCGACCCAACCGTAGGTGCGCTCAACGGCACGGTTCCACTGGTGGAACAGGCGATCGCGCTCTTCGGCCTCCATCTTCGGACGCCACTTCTTGTCAATCGTGATGTGAGCCTTGACCTCATCCAGGTTCGACCAGAAGCCAATGCCAAGGCCCGCAGCGTATGCCGCACCAAGGGCCGTGGTTTCAATGTTGTTCGGGCGTGTGACAGCGACATTCAGGATGTCGGACTGGAACTGCATGAGGAACTCGTTCATAGTCATGCCACCATCAACGCTCAGCGTTGTGATGTCCGTGTCGGATTCTGCGACCATGGCGTCGAGGACCTCGCGGGTCTGGTACGCAGCAGCCTCCAGCACAGCACGGGCAATGTGGTTTCGGTTGACGAAACGGGTCAAACCGACGATGACGCCACGAGCGTCCGGCTGCCAACGAGGAGCAAAAAGACCGGAGAAGGCCGGCACGATGTACACGCCGCCGTTATCCTTGACGCTCTTTGCCTTGTTCTCAATGGATGCCGCATTCGGAATCATCTGCAGCTCGTCACGCAGCCACTGAACAAGTGCGCCGCCCATGGAGACGGAGCCCTCGAGCGCGTAGACCGGCTTCTCTCCCTCGACCTGGTAGCAGACGGTGGAGATGAGTCCGTGGTCAGACCACTTCGGCTTCTCACCAGTATTCATTAGCATGAACAGCCCAGTGCCGTAGGTGTTCTTGGTGTCGCCCTCGCCGAAGCAGCCCTGGCCGAACATGGCGGCCTGCTGGTCGCCGAGGATGCCAGTAATCGGTCGCTCCGCAAGAGAACCGCGGGCGCGGATACGGCCGAAGTCGCCTACCGACGGTCGGATGTCAGGCAGCATCGACATCGGAATGCCAATTTCACGGCAAATGTCCTCATCCCACTCGAGGGTCTTGAGGTCCATCAGGAGAGTACGGGAGGCGTTGGTGACGTCGGTTGCGTGAACTGCGTCTTCGCCGTTGTCGCCCTCTGCACCACCGGTGAGATTCCACAGCAGCCAAGTATCGATGGTGCCGAAGAGTAGATCGCCAGCCTCAGCCTTTTCGCGAGCTCCCTCGACGTTGTCGAGAATCCAGCGCACCTTCGGGCCAGCTGGGTAGGAGTTGATACGTAGGCCCGTGGTCTCACGCCAGCGGTCAGCGCCTTCATCCCCCATGAGTTCCTTGCAGATCTCATTCGTGCGGGTGTCCTGCCAGACGATGGCATTGTAGACCGGTTCACCAGTGTTCTTGTCCCAGACGACAGTGGTTTCACGCTGGTTGGTGATACCGATGGCATCAATATCCTGGGAAGCAATGTCGACATCGGCGAGAGCTTCGCTGACTACTCGACGAGTGTTGGTCCAAATCTCCTGAGCGTCGTGCTCGACCCAGCCCTCTTCCGGGAAAATCTGCTTGTGTTCCATCTGTGCAACAGTGACGATTTCTGCGTCATGGTTGAAGATGATGCAGCGGGTGGAAGTAGTTCCCTGGTCAATGGCGAGGACGTATTTGCTGTGCGTCATGGGGGATACTCCTAGCGAAATTGTGTGTAAATGTGAGTGTTCAGGCTTGCGATATTTTATTGTGCGATATCTCTCATATTCCCGTTATCCGATGGCAAAGGCAAGAGCGCCTGCAGCCACGGCTGCCAGCATCGGTGCGACAATCGGAACCCATGCATAGGCCCAGTTCGCATCGCCCTTGCCCTTAATCGGGAGCACGAAAGCGTAGGCCAAACGCGGGCCGAGGTCACGAACAGGGTTGATGGCGTATCCGGTCGGGGAACCAAGGGAAAGACCAATCGACACAATGATGAACGAGACACCGAAGTAGGTCAGCGGGCCAAGCTCGCCGCCGGCTGGGCCGAACAGGATGAATGCGAGCAGAACGAAGGTCGCGATGAACTCGGTGACGGCATTCCAAAAGTTATTTGGGTGAACCGGCGCGGTGAAGAAGTTGCCGCCAGTTTCGGCATTCGCATTGGTTGGGTTGCCGTTGTCGTCGACACCATTGGCATCGAATAGCTGCTTAAACGCGGCCCAGGCCAGGATTGCACCTACGAATGCGCCCAACAGCTGACCTGCGGCATAGTAGGGGACCAGGCTCCAGGCCAGGCTGCCCTTGATTGCCAGGGCAACGGTTACCGCTGGGTTCAAGTGTCCACCCGATACGTCGGCAATCGATGCGCCAGCGAAAACGGCCATACCCCAACCGAAGGCGATGCCCAGCCAGCCAGCGTTTGCTGCGCGAGTAGTCCGGAGGTTGATAGAGGCACAGACTCCGTTACCGAGCAGAATTAGAATGGCGGTTCCGAAAAACTCCCAGAGGAATGCCTGGGATCCTGTGATTGTCTCCATGAGATGTGAAACTCTCTGTGCGTCGTGACCGGGAAAGGCCACGAGGAATCGTGCAACGTAAACTTTTAGGTATAAGAAATGCCGGCGAGAACTGATTCTTTTCGCCGGCACTTTTATTTCGAGCCCATTAGCCCCTTGAAGTGCAAAGCCGTTTTCCCAAGAAGGAAAGCTATTTCGTTGTGGCTACAGCGTTGGTGGCCATCTAAGAACTAACTAGTACGGCCACCGGGGGCGGGGAGGGGCAAACTAGCGGTCGAGGCTGACATCGACGTCCGCGCGAGTCTCCACTGCATGAGCAGCAATCTCGTTAGCGGCCTTGTCAGTCAGCTCACGTTCAGCTGCCAGAGTTGCTTCGACACGCTCGATGAAGACCTTAATCTCCTTCTCCATCGTGTCCTTGTCCCAACCCAGAGCTGGGGCAACCAGTTCAGCGGTGGCCCGGGCGCTGTCGACACCGCGGTGTGCGTACTCCATGGAGACACGCAGGCGGCGCTCCAGGATGTCGTCGAGGTGCATTGCGCCTTCGTGAGTCACGGCGTAGAGAACCTCAGCGCGCATGTACTGCTCAGCAGCCTCCAGCGGCTCGAGCAGGGACTTGTCCTCGGCTGTCGGAGCCAGAACCTCGTAGATGAGGGAGCCGTAACGGTTGAGCAGGTGCTCGACCTGCTTCTCGGTGATACCGAACTGCTTGGCCAGGGCTGGCTTCTGGTTGTTCAGTGCGTGGTAGCCGTCAGCGCCGAGCAGCGGGACATCTGCAGTGACGGACTCCGGTACCTTGCGGGGGACGTCCTGGACTGCAGCGTCGATGGTGTCAGCACCGATGACGCGGTAGGTGGTGTACTTACCGCCTGCGACGGAAACCATGCCCGGGGCAACGTGGGCAACAGCGTGGTTGCGGGAGAGGTTGGTGGTGGAGTCGGAGTCGCCTTCCACCAGTGGACGCAGACCCGAGTAGACGCCGACGATGTCGTCGTAAGTAATTGGACGGCGAACCTTGGCGTTGACGTGATCGAGGATGTAGTCGATGTCAGCGCGGGTAGCTGCCGGGTTGGCCAGGTTCATGGTCCAGTCGGTGTCGGTGGTACCGATAATCCAGTATTCACCCCACGGGATAACGAACAGGACGGACTTCTCAGTCACGAAGGTCATTGCCACCGAGCCCTCAAGAGCGGACTTCGGAATAACAATGTGGACACCCTTGGAGGTGTGGACGCGGAACTTGCCCGTGACGCCAGCCAGCTTCTCAATCTCATCGGACCAAATACCGGTGGCATTGACGAAAACGCTGCCGCGGATGGTGGTGGTGGCGCCGGTGTCGGTGTCAAGGAGCTTCGCGCCGACGATGCGCTCGCCTTCCTTCACGAAGTCGACAACCTGAGTGGAGGTGCGGACATCAGCGCCGAAGTGAGCAGCGGTGCGCAGGACAGTCATGGTGTGACGGGCATCGTCAACCAGGGTGTCGTAGTAGCGAACGCCGCCAACCACGGCATCTTCCTTCAGGCCCGGAGCCTGCTTCAGGGTTCCCTTGCGGGAGTAGTGCTTCTGCATTGGAACCTGCTTGGCGCCACCCATGACGTCGTAAAGGAAGAAGCCCGATGCCATGAACGGGCGCTCCCACACGCGGTGAGTCAGCGGGAAGACGAAGCGCAGTGGCTTAACCAGGTGCGGTGCCAGGTGCGACATGGACAGTTCGCGCTCGCGCAGGGATTCAGCTACCAGGCGGAAGTCCAACATCTGCAGGTAGCGCAGACCGCCGTGGAACATCTTGGAGGAGCGGCTGGAGGTACCGCCTGCGAAGTCACGAGTTTCAATGACCGCAGTCTTCAAACCACGGGTTGCGGCATCGAGTGCAGCGCCAGCGCCTACAGAACCGCCGCCGATAATGACGACGTCGTATTGCTCGGTGCCGAATTTCTCCCAGGTCTTTTCATGCTGTTCCTTATTTAGAACTGCAGATGGGGCGAGAGATGAAGAGGACGACATTTTCCAATCCTTCCCGGTGGGGGCGTTGATTTTTCGTCGAAGAGAATTTCTCGGCTCACGGCTCAGGGTACCAAAAATCGGCTTACTTGTAAGCGGTAACTTACGGTTACGTAGATATAAACAATGGGTCAAAAAGCCAAGAAAACCCGCCCCAAAATGTTGTCTGGTTTTCCGCAGGTAGATAGGTATGTTAATAGAGGTTTACTACTTTTGGAATGAATGCCCACCAGCGGAGCTCACCCCATAACGGGGGTGGTAAAAGCGATTATGGGGTGTACCGGGACTGTATGACAGGTGCGCAGTACGCGCAAGGGGGATGTACCTGGTTTTTACACATAGATCTGGGCCTGTAACGACATTTATTCATGGGTCTCAGATACCAGTACATATCGCCCCGCTAAGGGGTGCGAAAGATTGTAGAGTAAAGGCCATGTTCAAGGATCCTGTGTACTTAACGATTATCGGATTGGCGCGCACCGTCTTCTTTGCCCAAGGTTTGAAGTTCACCGTTAAGGGCTGGGAAAACGTGCCGAAAGACTCTGGCGCCGTTCTCGTTACTAACCACACCGGATACATGGACTTCACCTATGTCGGTCTTCCATTCCGCAAGCATCGTCGTTTTGTCCGTTTTATGGCGAAGAAGGAAGTTTTCGACCATTCGATTGCAGGCCCAATCATGCGTGCTTGTAAGCACATTCCGGTCGACCGCACCGACGGCTCCAAGTCTTTCGAAGAGGCCTGCGCAAAGCTGGAAAACGACGAGTTGGTAGGCATCTTCCCGGAGTCGACTATCTCGCGCAGCTTTGAAGTCAAGAATCTGAAGTCGGGTGCGGTGCGTATGGCGCAGCGCACCGGCAAGCCCATCATCCCAGTGCTGATTGTGGGATCCCAGCGCGTGTGGACGAAGGGGCACCCCAAGCATCTCGGTCGCAGTAATACTCCGATTCATATTACGGTTTTGCCGCCGTGGACCCCGGAGGGCGATCCGGCAGAGGCCACCGAAAAGCTACACGAAATCATGGATCAGGGTGTCCGTCAGCTCTGGGACGAGTACGCAGCTGAAGAAGGTCCCCTGCCGAAGGGCGCCTACTGGGTACCGGCTCGCCTTGGCGGCGGCGCACCGACTTTCGAAGAGGCCCAGGCAGAGGACCTGAAAGTCGAAGAAGAGCGTCAGCGTATCCGTCATTTGCGCGGTGATCTGGCCGCATTCAAGGAAAAGCTAGCCGAGTCGGCACGTGAATTCGGCGATAGTGCGCGTGAGTTCGGCGATCAGACCAGGCAGCAGTTCCTCGATGCCTCGCAAACGATGAGCGCGGAGTCTGCTCGCCGAAGGGAACAGACGACCGCCTTGTTGGCGCAGTTCCGTCAGTCTGTGGAACAGATGGCTGATGATGTTGTCGCCGGTGCTAAGGAGAGCAAGGAGTCCGTGCGTACTGCCACGGATTCGATGCGCGTGACCTTCCGCGAAGCGTACGTGCAACTAGAGAAGGCCTCCGCCTCCGGTGTCGAGCAGACGCAGCAGACCGTTTACCGTCTTATCGGCCAGTCGATGATGATTCGCGACAAGCTTCCACAGCGCTTGAACAGGCTCATCACCGCTCAGCCGGAGACGTTCATCTTCGATTACCCCGCATCGCTTGCCGACGACGCGGGCAATATCAGCGAAGAAAACATGAAGGCCTTGCAGCAGCTCGGCGATGCCGGAGCCACAATCGTTGTTCTGCACGAACCGGGAGATAAGCCGAATCTATCGGCTTTGGAGTCGGTTGACCTGCAGGTCGTGGAACTCCCGGAGGGCGCCAGCAAACTGGACGTCACAAATGCGGTGGTTAGCACGCTGCGCAAGCAGGCTCGCAAGGAAGAAACCGCGATTCTTTTTGCCGGTGGCTCGAACTTTGAGGAAGCCACACAGCGTGTCGGCATGCCGGTAGTTACGGCCGATGCGGACTGGTCCCTGCTGAAGAACGCGGATTGGGTAATCGACACTGTCGAGCATGGGGGAGTAGCCGCAACGCTGCAGTTGTTGCACGACCGGTTCTGCGATGACGGTGAAGATGACAACAGTGAGGACGGCAAGTAGTTCGAAGTGACCGAGAGACTACATCCACTACTCGTAGCTTCGGATATTGACGGGACGTTCATCGACTCGCGGGAGCGGGTAACTCCCCGCCTGCGACAGGCCGTCACGCGAATGCTACGCCGCGGAACCCCGTTGGTGCTGGCCACGGGAAGGCCGGCTCGGTGGTTGCAACCAGTGCTCGAGCAGCTGCCGGTTCAGCCGTTGTGCGTGTGTGCCAATGGTGCCGTGATTTACGACTCCGGCCGTGACGAAGTGGTTGCCGCCAACACACTGAAGCCGGAGACGCTGCGATACGTCGTCAAGCATGCGCGCGAAGCGGCGCAATCCATCGGTGGAATCGGCATTGCGGCAGAGCGCGCTGGGACGTCGGCGAATGATGCCATCGATGAGCTTTTTGTGGTGGCGCCGTCCTATGACCATGCGTGGGAATCGGATGAGCACGGTGAGCTTGCTGAAGAGGCCGTGTTGTCAGAACCCGCGACGAAACTCTTGCTGCGAAACTCAGATGTAAACAGTGCCCAGCTATATGAGCTGGTCGCCCCCGCAATTGACGCGAGCTTGGCACATGTGACCTACTCCATGCCCGACGGGCTGTTGGAGGTGTCCGCGCCGGGCGTGACTAAGCGCGCCGGGCTGGAATACGTATCTGAACTGGTCGGAGCGACCGCGAAGGATGTGGTCTGCTTCGGTGACATGCCGAACGATATCGAGATGCTGTCGTGGGCGGGCACGGGTGTGGCCATGGGCAATGCGGCTGACAACGTCAAGGAGATTGCAGACGAAATCACCGCCACCAATGATGATGACGGTGTTGCTCGTGTGCTGGAGCGCTGGTTCTAGCTAGCCTCGAGGTTTTCCCGCGCCAGCTAGCTCCCCCAGCGCTCGACAGCGCTTACTTCAGCTCGGTCTTGACTTCGCCGGTGGTGCGGTCGAAGGTGATTGAACCGTTCTGGAACTCAGCGCGCTCGATGTTTCCATCGACCACCTGGGTCTTCGTCGGAGCGCCCAGCTTGCCGACCTCGAAGCCCTGGCGGGCCCACTCATCAGCAATCTTGCCCCAGATAGCGTGCGCGCCGGTGGTGTCGGAGTCGGTGATTACGCCGTTGGAGAACTTCACGTAGCGCAGGGCATCGGCCTGGCCAGCATTGTTCGCCACGGTAGAACCGCTCTGGATACCGGACATTGCGTAACCGAGAACGGAGCCCATTTCCTCGGAGACTTGGCGCCATTCGGCAGCCAGGTCGTTCTGCTCATTGATAGTGATGATCTGGTCAATCAGGACCGGCAGGTCAGCAATCGATGGGCCATTTTCAATGGAGCGTCCAACGGCACCCAGAATCGCATCGGCGGTCTGTCCGAGCCCCGGTGCGCCGAGCATGCCCAGCGCCGAGGCCAGCATCGAACGTGCACCCGAGACTGTCTCCAGAGCTTGTGCCTTCTGCTGCTCGTCGGATGCGCTCGGCGAGGAGGAGTTGCTCTGCTCGCTTGCCGACGGTGCGGAGGAGTCAGCCGAAGCAGTGTCACCGGTGTTCGTGGCGTCGGTTGGCTCCGAGGTATTCGAAGTACCCGAGGTGGTCGAGTCGGAGCTCGACGTTGTCGAAGAAGTGGTGCTCGATGCGCTCGAGGACTTCTCGGAGGACGAGGTCGTGGACGTACCCGTGGATGCCGAGGTGGTCGAAGTGGTCGAGGTGGACGTGCTCGACTCGGTCGATTCGCTCGACTGCGAGTCTGTGTTCTCGGTGGTCTTATCGTCCTTTTCATCCTGCGGAACGAGGAGATCAATCAAGCCGTCAGGCCCCTCATTATCAATCTTTCCGCTGGTGAGTGTGTTGTACTTCTTCTCGGCAATCGAGCGGATCTTGCTCATCTGGGCGTAGCCAGCATCACCTGGGCAGGTGGTGTTACCAACGTCGCGGTGCGCGAAGATTGTCGGCAGAGTGACCTGCTTACCGTATCCGTACTTGGAGTAGCTGGTGCCACCCGAAGTCATCTGGATCTGGCCGGTCGGCTTGATGCCGGCGACCTTCAGGCGCCAACCAATCATATTGCCCACCGAGTTCAGTGCAGCCTCACTGGGAGCAACCGAAGAGTAATTACCCATCATGGAGATGCCGAAAGTACCGGTGTTGAAGCCACCTGCGTGTGCGCCCTGGACATTCTTATCCAGCCCACCGTAGCGGCCCTCGTAGATGTTGCCGTACTTGTCGACAAGGGCGTTGTATCCGATGTCGCACCAGCCCAGAGTCTGTGCGTGGTACTGGTAAATGCCGCGGACGATACCAGCGGACTGGCTCTCGGTGTAGTTGTTTGAACCAGCGGTGTGGTGCACGGTGGCACCGACAAGCTTGCTGTCGTAGTCCGCGCCCTTACAGCGGTTATTTTCGTTGGCGCCCCAGCCGGCACGGGTAATGACCTTCGGCATGCCCGTGACATTCTTGGCATCCACAATTGGGTCGATGCCGGATGCAGCAGCCTGGCCGTCGATTAGCACTGCGTCGACCTGGTCGATTGGCAGTTCATCGGCGACCGGCTCGATGTCCGTCCACTTCACTGGGAGATTCGGCGAGTCCAGATTTGCAGCGTCGTTAGCGTTCGGAGCAGTCGGGTCATCGAGTGCGTCCCCAGGAGCTGCATCCGGAGTCTGCTGGTAGTCGGATGCGGCCTCGGCGACATCCTTGGCCGCATCCGTAGCGGAATCCTTTGCATCCTCCACGGCCTTCTTGGCGCCCTCGGCATTAATCTCGTCGAGGTTGAGCTTGGACAAATCCAGCTTCTCAGCGCCCTTGATGTCCTTCAGATCCACGCCGGAACCCGGACCGAAGATGTTAAGTCCGTGGGTGGAAACCTGAACACGCTTGGTTGGCTCGATGTAGATGAGCTCCGTTCCGTTCAGGCCGTTGCCATTGCCTTCAGCGGGGTAGTCCGGGTCGACGCTGAACCAGTCGGACCAGGAGCCGTCTGCTCGCTCGGCGCGGACGAAGCTGGCGATATCAGGGTCACCGGCCCACGTCAGCGCAAACTGGGAAAACTCAGTATCGGAGGTAATTTCCTTGACGACACCGCGGTTGGGATGAGCTTCGTCGGCAAGCGACTGCGTTGCGATTGCTGCATCTTCGACGAGAACGGAGACGCTGTCTGCAAGCGACTTGCTCTGGACAACCGGGTCGATGGGGCCGGCGCCGTTTTCCTCAATGAGGTCATAAGCGGCACCTGCGCCGACAACGGCAACGGGTGTCAGGGCAAGGGTCGCCACGGCAGCGAGTACCAAGGATTGCTTGGCACCTGCGCGGCGATTGATGCGGCGGCGACTAAACACGGTAATAACTCCTGGGTGATTACGAAAATCTGGTGTTACACCACAAATGTGATGTGGTTATGCCTGGATTAGATAAGCGGGGGGCTTAGTTCTGAGGTGCGAACCAGGCCTGCGTAGCTTCGGCAGGGTTGGTTGGCAGGGATTCAGTTAGAAACTCACCAACAACCTCGCCTGGCGTGGGCGTTTCCACGTTTCCGAGGGAACCGCCGTTGTCGCCCGATTCGCCGGTGCCCGGAATCGGCGGAATGCTGGCGGCCTCTCCGTCCTGGTTGTTCGGATCCGTCGAGCGGCCGGCGATATCCGCTCCACCGGCACCATCAAACTTGGCTTTGGCTGCAGCGCGGATGGCATCCATCTGCTGGTAGCCGAAGGTGCCCGGGCAGGAGGTGTAGCCGGTGTCGCGGTGACCGAAGATGGCCGGGAGGTTCACGGTCTGGCCGGAGCTGTAGCGTGCCTTCGAGTAGCCGGCGCTGGTCAGCGCGGCGGTGGACATCGGATCGACGCCACCGACCTTCATGCGCCAGCCGACCATCTCGCCGAGTGCAGTGACGGCCGCATCCGGAATCTCCAGCTGGTCGTGATTGCCCATCACCGAGATACCGAAGGTGCCGTTGTTGAAGCCACCTGCGTGTGCGCCCTCGATGTTCTTGTCCAGGCCACCGTAGCGGCCCTCGTAGATGTTGCCGTACTTATCGACCAGCGCGTTGTAGCCAATATCGCCCCAGCCCAGCGTATTTGCGTGGTAGGCATAAATGCCACGGACAATGGCTGGCCCCTGGGACTCTGAGTAGTTATTGGAACCCGCGGTGTGGTGGATGCACGTGCCCTTGAAAGTGCTGTAGGAGCTCGAACCACTGCGGATGGACTCATCTGCGCCCCACGCTGCACGGCTGATTACATTTGGCGCACCGGAAATCGACGACTCGTATGCAACTGGCTGAATAACCTCGCCGACCTGCTCTACGCCGTCGATGAAAACTGCCTGGACGGCGTTGAGGGACAACGCGGCCGTAGCGCTGACGAGGTCCTGCAGGGAACCGCCGATAGTGGCGGGGTCAAGGTTGTCGATACCAATGATGTTGCGGGGATCCAGACCTTCGAGGAGATTCAGGCCGACAGTCGACACCTGCACGCGACGGGTGGGCTCAACGAACAGCAGCTCGGTGCCGGACTGCCCGGAGTTATTCATCGGACCGTGTGAATCAGCGTGGAACCACGGGCCAAAGCTGCCGTCTTCGCGCTCGGCGCGAACGTAAAGCTGCAGATTGTCATCGCCCGGCCAGGTGAGTGCGAACTGGGAGAACGGTTCGTCGCGGGTGATGTCCTTTACGAATCCGCGAAGCGGGTGCAGGGCATCGGTAATGGCATGCGTGCCGACGGCTGCGTCGTCAATCATCATCGTGACAGCGTCAACCAGCGGCGATGTCGAGATCTTGGCTGCGATGGGGCCTACGCCTGGGCTTTCAACCAGGGTAGGGGCCTGGCGAATACCCCATGTTGCTAGCGGAGCTGCGGCAGTAGTTGCTGCCAGTCCATAGAGGAAGGTGCGACGGCCCATCGACGGGGCATTGATGCGACGGCGAGTTGGCACGGTAAAAGCTCCAAAGAAATGGGGTACAGGGTTATCGACCCGAGGTCTACCCGGGGTCGAAGGGAAGGAAAGTTGCAAAGCAACAGAAAATTCTGAGGAGGATGTTACCAGTGTGACTAAAAAAATCTAGTGAGACATCTGTGTTTCCTCGTTAATTTTGGGAAAATTATCAAATAATGTGACCAAACGAACGTTGGGCTGGGCTCACGTGGACGTCGTAAAGCCCGCGTGTACACCCGCAAACCGGATGGAAATGCAATAGGTTTTAAGGCGTGAGTAGCGAAAAGAACACCACTGCCAATGAATTTGCTCCGAAGTCCCTACAGGACATCAAGGACAACACCTACGACCTCATCGTGGTCGGTTCGGGTTTCTTCGGTTTGACCGTTGCTGAGCGGACCGCCACTGAGCTGGGTAAGCGCGTGCTCGTTGTCGAACGTCGCAACCACATCGGCGGCAACGCCTACTCGGAGGCAGAGCCGGAGACTGGCATCGAGGTGCACAAGTACGGTGCGCACCTGTTCCATACCTCTAATAAGAGGGTGTGGGACTACGTCAACCAGTTCACTGACTTCACCGACTACCAGCACCGCGTGTTCGCTATGTACAAGGGCACCGCATACCAGTTCCCGATGGGGCTGGGGCTGATCAACCAGTTCTTCGGCAAGTACTACAGCCCGGACGAGGCGCGCCAGCTGATTAAGGACCAGACCGATGGTCTGGATCCGCGTGACGCGAAGAACCTTGAGGAAAAGGCAATCTCCCTGATTGGTCGCCCGCTGTACGAGGCATTTGTCAAGCACTACACCGCCAAGCAGTGGCAGACCGACCCGAAGAACCTGCCGGCCGGCAACATCACCCGCCTGCCTGTTCGCTACACCTTTAATAACCGCTACTTCAACGACACCTACGAAGGTCTGCCTGTCGACGGCTACACCGCCTGGCTGGAAAACATGGTGACCTCCGACAAGATTGACGTCGTTGTCGATGCCGACTGGTTTGAGGTGCGCGACGAACTCCGCGCTGTCTCCCCGGACGCCCCAGTCGTCTACACCGGCCCGCTGGACCGCTACTTCGACTACGCAGAGGGCAAGCTGGGTTGGCGCACGCTGGACTTCGAGATGGAGGTTGTCAACACCGGCGATTTCCAGGGCACTCCAGTGATGAACTACAACGACGCGGATGTGCCGTACACCCGTATCCACGAGTTCCGCCACTTCCACCCGGAGCGCGATTACGTCAAGGACAAGACGGTAATTGTTAAGGAATACTCCCGCTTCGCCGACGATGGCGACGAGGTGTACTACCCGATCAACACTCCGGAAGACCGCGAGATGCTGGAGGCCTACCGCAAGCTCGCTGCAGCAGAAGCGCAGGAGAACAAGGTTCTCTTCGGTGGTCGTCTGGGCACCTACCAGTACCTGGACATGCACATGGCAATCGGTTCTGCACTGTCGATGTTCGACAACAAGATTGCGCCGTTCTTCAACGACGGCGAAGCAATCGAGCAGGAGCGCGGGCACTAATTTGCCGCTTCCGGCTCCCGCGCTAGTATTGCGCGAGTGTCGCGTGAGAAAACCCAAACCGAAGTTCCCCAGCAGGGGCCATTGCTGCAGCGTGTGAACAAGTTTCTCACCCTGCCAGTGGCACCTGTCATTCTGGTTCTTATCGGTTCTCTTGGTACCCAGGCTGCAGCCGTGCTGGTCACTGGCATGCTTTCCACGGTCGGCGCGCCGGGCATATCAGGCCTGCGCATGACCGCCGCCGCCATCATTATGGTGGTTCTGTTCCGACCAAAACTGTCCGGAATGACCCGCGTTCGCGCCATCAACATCGTGGTCTACGGCATCGCCATGGGCATGATGAGCATGATGATATACGCCGCCATCGCCCGCCTCCCACAGGGTGTCGCCGTCACCATCGACTTCCTCGGCCCCTGCGTCGTGTCTTTCCTGGGACTGAAAATGTGGCGTTCCCGCCTGTGGGCCATCGTCGCTTTCATCGGCGTTGCACTGATTGCCCAGCCCTCCAATGACCTGGACCCTATCGGCATTGGTTACGCCGCAATCGGCGCGATCTTCTTCGGCGCTTACACGCTCTTCTCCGCCCGAATGGGCAGTTCCGAGGGCGGCGGCATGCCGGATCTGGCGCTGTCAGTGGTCGTCGCAGCAATCGTGCTCGCGCCGTTTTCTGTTTCCGCCGCACCGCTTGTCGACGGTTCGATGTGGGTCACCATCGTTGTTTCTGGGTTCATTGGTGCTGTTATTCCCTACGTGATGGACACCATCGCTGCGGGGATTGTCTCAGCGGCGGTCGTCGGCACGCTCTTCGCGCTGGACCCGGTCATCGGTGCAATTCTGGGCTGGGCGTTTTCCGGTGACCGAGTGACCTGGTCCATGGCGCTGGGCATCGTGCTGATCGCGGTGGCCGGTGCGATTATTACCTGGCGCGGGGCGCGGGAGTCGCGCGAGCTGCGGGGGCTTGCGCAGTAAAAATGCGGATACCAGAACCCGCCGAAAAGTGGGGTCTCGACGTGTTCTGCTGGAAAACGACAGTGAATGCGGGTAAGTTTGTCGAAGATTTATTGTTTCTTAAGGTAATTCCCTGAAGCGGAAACACGCCTGATAGTTCCCACCGGCCGTGGGGAATCGCACATTGTGAGGAGAATGCACACGTGAAAATCACCTCTACTTTCCGTGGTTGGCGTCGAAAGGTTGCAGCCGTTGCGTCCGCAGTAGCTGTGGCCGCGTCTGCATTGACCATGGCGCCGGCCGCGAGCGCGGCGGGTGACCGAGGCTCGCTGCGCCCGGGTTGTGAGTGGGATTCGTACCAGTACTTCACCCAGAAGTGCCAGGTTTATTCGCCGGCCATGGACCGTAATATTCCGGTTCAGATTGTGGCCTCTGCCAATGGTGGTAACAAGGCTCTCTACCTGCTAGATGGTCTGCGTAGCCCGGCTGATGCCTCTGACTGGGTGGAGCACGGTAACGCCCCACGTACTTTTGAAGGATCCAACGTCAACCTGGTTATTCCAGGTGGTGGCGGCGGTAGCTTCTACACCGACTGGAAGCGTCCGTCGGTTAGTGTGCACGGCCCGTTTGTAAACATGTGGGAGACTTTCCTGACCCAGGAACTGCCGGTTTACCTTGAGCGTGAGTTCGGCATTTCTCGCACTGGTAACTCCATTGCAGGTCTGTCCATGGGTGCATCTGCTGCACTGTCGCTGGCATACAACCACCGAGACCAGTTCGGTCAGGCTCTTGCCTTCTCCGGTTACCTGCACACCACTGCGCCGGGTATGACCACTGCAATTGAGGCTGCTCAGCTGTCGGCTGGCTACAGCTCCTTCGACATGTGGGGTGCGCCTATGTCAGCGGAGCGTGTCCGCAATGATCCGTACCTGAACGTCGAGAAGATGAAGGGGCTGGATTTGGTTATTACCTCGGCAAATGGTGTTCCGGATGAGGTTCGCGACCCGAAGAACCTCTACCGGGTCGTCCCGAAGGCCGGTGGCGTTGCGCTGGAGTCGCTGTCCCGCTTGTCCACCCGCGAGTTTGAGTTGCGTGCTCGTACCTCCGGTCTGGATGCGACGTTTGAATACGAGCAGACCGGTATCCACGATTGGCCGACCTGGGATCGTAACCTCCAGAACTCCAAGGCCCGCATCGAAGGTTTCCTCGGAGCTTAAAACTACAAACTGAACGAAAAAGCCCCTATGCGCAGCAGATAGTCCGCAGCGCGTAGGGGCTTTCACATTCTGGGCTGTCGCTAGCGTGGCAACAAGAGGCAATCCGCCACGGGCACTAGGATGCTATGAGATAGAAACGTCGGTAACTTATCGGCGGCAACACCCCCGGTAGACCTTTCGGAAAGTGGTTGATACGTCTCATGGCATCACAGCCTGAACAAAAGCGGACACATACCCCGACAACGTCGTCAAGCCTTGCCGTTGAACGCCTGCAGCGGATTTTGCTGCCAAAGTTGGGTGAGCCCCGTGATGTCCGCTCGCTCTACTTGGTTGAGCCGGAGACTAATGCCGGTCGTGTGCAAGCGCATTCGCGCACGTCAGCCACCATTCCGGCGGGTGATGAAGTTAGTTTTGAAACCTACTTCAATGCTTTTCCGGCCAGCTACTGGCGCCGGTGGACGAATCTGGACAATGTTGTCCTGCGCCTGGAACTGTCCGGTACTGCGCGCGTGGACATTTACCGTTCGAAGATTGACGGTGCGCGTATCGCCGTGACCGGCGAAGTTGTCGGTGATCTGGGTGCGGCGGCTGAAGGTGCAGAAGCCAAGGTGGACGGCAAGGATGTGCACGTCTGCGAAATCCCAGTACCGCTGACGCAATTTGAAGACGGCGGCTGGATTTGGTTTGACCTCACCTGTGAGACGGACGTGGTAATCCACTCCGCAGGTTGGTACTCCGATATCGAGGCGCCGAGCCAGACGTACCCGGACGGCACGGAGCATCCGGCGCCGGAGGGGCGCGTCACTATCGGTATCCCGACGTTCAATCGCCCGACCGACGCAGTTGCTGCTCTTGAGGCGCTGTCCTCGGATCCTGAGGTCGATGCCATCATCGATGCTGTTTTGATGCCTGACCAGGGCACCAAGCACCCGGCAGACGAGCCGGGCTTTGATGCTGTCGCCGAGCACTTTGGTGACCGCCTGCGTATTTTCCCGCAGGGAAATCTCGGGGGTTCCGGCGGGTACTCCCGCATTATGTATGAGGCCCTGGGCGGTCCGGATTCGGATTCGAAGCGTGCGACCGATAGCCCGTTCATCCTCTACATGGATGACGACATCGCCATCGAACCGGATTCCATTCTGCGTGCGGTCGCTGTCGGCCGGTTCGCGAAGTCCCCGATGCTGGTCGGCGGTCAGATGCTGAACCTGCAGGAGCGCAGCCACTTGCACTCGATGGGTGAAGTCATCGGCCGCCATGACTTCATGTGGACTTCCGCTCCGCACGTCCACTATGACCACGACTTTTATGCGCACCCACTGCGCGATCGCGGGGAGCACGGCACTAACGCAACCGGTGAGGTTGTCGATTCGAAGGATCTTCACCGTCGCATCGATGTTGAGTTCAACGGCTGGTGGATGTGCCTGATTCCGCGCGTCGCCGCTGAGACAATCGGTCAGCCACTGCCGCTGTTTATTAAGTGGGACGATGCCGAATACGGTTTGCGCGCAGGTAAGGCAGGCTTTCCGACGGCCACGTGGCCGGGCGTCGCAATTTGGCATATGGCCTGGTCGGACAAAGACGATGCGATTGATTGGCAGGCGTACTTCCACCTGCGCAACCGCTTGATTGTCGCGGCTCTTCAGCACGAGGGCGATGCTGCCGGTATCGTGCGTTCCATGCGCAAGGCCACTTTCAAGCACCTTCTGTGCCTGGAGTACTCCACTGTTGCCATCCAGAACGAAGCCATGAAGGACTTCCTGGCAGGCCCGGAGCACCTGTTCGATATTCTCGAGTCCTCGCTGCCGCGCATCAATGCCCTGCGCAAGAGCTTCCCCGACGCGGTTGTGCTGCCGAGCGCAGGCGATCTGCCAAAGCCCTCCGGTATTCCGGGGGTTCCGACAAAGGATGTCGGTGGTCGTCTGGGCAAGCTGAAGAAGGTCGGTTGGCTGGCCAAGGGGCTGCTGCACAGCGTGCGCCCGGAAAACTCCGAGCACCACGATGTGCCGCAGGCAAACCTGGCGCCGCTGGAGGCTCGTTGGTTCTCCCTGTCTCGCTTGGACGGTGCCACCGTTACCACCGCTGACGGCCGTGGCGTGGTGTATCGCCAGCGTGACCGCGACAAGGCCAAGGCTCTGCTGGAAGAATCCTGGGAGCTGCAAAAGCAGGTTGAGGAACGGTTTGAGCAAATGCAGGCACGCTACCGCGCAGCCTATGACGATCTGACCAGTAGGAAGGCCTGGGCGAATGTCTTCGAAAATTAAAGGCGATCCGTTCGGCGAGTCGGACGTTCTCGTTAATATTCAGCACACGCTTAACGACGTCCCGGGTGTGCTGCCCACCGCACGTGCCATGAGCTATTTCGGTGAGCACGCCCTTGGGTGGATGGGGCTCGCTGCCCTCGGGGCGGCGGTGGATAAGGAGCGGCGCATTGGCTGGGCAAAGGTCGGTGTGGCCGCCTTTACCTCGCATGCGGCATCGGTGGTGCTTAAGCGCATTGTCCGTCGCCCGCGTCCCCATGACCGTCGTATAGCAATCGGCGTTGGTACACCGAGCAAGCTGAGTTTCCCGTCCTCGCACGCGACGTCGACGACGGCGGCGTTGGTGGGGATTGCCAAGTTGGGTTACCCGGCAGCACCGGCCGTGGGAGTGCCGGCGATTATGCTCTCCCGCTTAGTGCTGGGAGTGCATTACCCAACCGATGTCGCTCTCGGAGCAGCGCTGGGTACAGCCACTGCTCTTGCGGTGGACAAGATAGGTGATAAGGTCATCGAGCCGAAAAAGGCGCAGCATAACCAGGGCGGACAGCCCTCCATTGCGGAAAGGAATGCACAGTGACACAGGCGGAGAACGACAACTTGGCCAATGTGTCGGCCAACCAGCGGCAAGCTTCGCAATCAAGGATTGGGTCTGAGCCGCACACTTCCGGTATCGATGAGCCTGCGCACCCGCAGGGGCATCCGCCGAAAAATCTGCTGGACGGCATGATCAAGGCGCTTCGCCCGAAGCAGTGGGTGAAGAACGTCCTGGTCATTGCGGCTCCACTGGCAGCCGGTAACGAGATCATGGACTCGGGACGTTCGATCGGTACGCTGACCGTCGACATCCTGGTGGCGTTTGTGGCCTTCTGTATGGCAGCATCGTCGATTTACCTGATTAATGATGCCCGCGATGTCGAGGCCGACCGTGCGCACCCGACCAAGCGCTTCCGCCCAATTGCCGCTGGCGTACTGCCGGTGAGTATGGCGTACATTATGGCGGTCGCACTGATTATTGGTTCGATTGCGGTGTCCTGGTTTGCCTCTGAGGGGCCGGGGCTAGCAATTGTTGTGGCTGTATACATTGCGCTGCAGCTCGGTTACTGCTTTGGCTTGAAGCATCAGCCGGTGATTGATATTGCGCTGGTGTCCTCGGGTTTCATGCTGCGTGCAATGGCCGGCGGTGTTGCTGCCAACATCAACCTGTCCCAGTGGTTCTTGCTGGTTGCCGCCTTTGGTTCGCTGTTCATGGCAGCCGGTAAGCGTTACGCTGAGCTGCTGTTGGCGGAGCGTACGGGTAAGAAGATTCGTAAGTCGTTGCAGGGTTACACCGCGACTTATCTGCGCTTTGTGTGGACCCTCGCTGCGACCGCCGTGGTACTGAGCTACGCGCTGTGGGGCTTCGAGATGGGTCGCGCGCCGGGCACCTCGTCGACTTCGGCTATTTGGTACGAGATCTCAATGGTTCCATTCACTGTGGCCATCCTGCGCTTCGCGGCCGACGTTGACCGTGGTGATGCGGGAAGCCCGGATGAGATTGCGCTCAAGGACCGTCCGCTGCAGGCACTGGCCGTCCTGTGGCTGCTGTCCATTGCCATCGCTGTCTACGCTGTTCCAACTCTGGGGTAGTTCCTTGTTCTTTTCCCATTAAGAGAACTGCGGTTTCCGTCGGTTTCCGTCGGTTTCTCGTCGGGTTCGGTTGGTAGCTGAAAGCCCATGCATCGAGGGGTGCATGGGCTTTTCTGTACCTCGTTAGTACTTAGGATGTGTTTGGGGTTCTTGTAGGCGTGTTTTAGGTTCTCAGTCAGTCCTACGGATCAGTCGGTGGCAGAATTACAATTTTGTAATTCCTCGCTGGTAAACAGTGTTTCTCCTTGTGGTAGATAGTTTTGCCGAGAAATGTGAGAAATATTACGGAATGATTACGATTTAAACTTGGATGTAGGGAAACGATTGAGTATCGTTACATACTCGAGATTCTTTTGTGGGGTCTCCAGTTGTCGCGTCACAACTGGAAGCAGAAAAGCGAAAGCTCGCGTAAGCGACTGCCTCCGAAAAGTCTGGCGCGGAGGTAAGTCCGAAAGTAAAGAGGAGAACGATGAGCTTTACTGCAGTGAGTCGTAACTTCACGGTGAAGGTCGTAGCTGCCCTTGTGGCTGTTGCAATGGTGTTTGGTGGCATCATGCTCGCATCCGCGAAGGATGCGAGTGCTGATCCAAACCGTGATCGACTGCGTCCAGGCTGTGAGTGGGATCCATACAACTGGTGGGTTCAGTACTGCCAGGTCTTCTCGCCGGCTATGAACCGCAATATTCCGGTTCAGATTAAGGCGGCTACTGGTGGCGGCGATGCGTCCCTGTACATGCTCGACGGTCTGTGGGGCTTTAATAAGGGCGCGTCCGGTTGGATTTGGTCGGGTCACATTGCTCAGACCTTCGCCAATGACAACATCACTCTGGTTGCGCCGGCTGCTGGCGATGGCTCCTTCTACACCGACTGGAATACCCCGGCTGTGACTGCTGAGGGTCCGAAGATCCAGAAGTGGGAGACCTTCCTGACTCAGGAGCTGCCGGTCTATCTGCAGCGTGAGTTTGGTGTCAACCCGAACCGCAACGCAATCGCTGGTTTGTCCATGGGTGCGGCTGCGGCGGTTTCTTTGGCAGCCCGCCACCGTGACCAGTTCAAGCATGTTACTTCGCTGTCCGGTTACTACCAGATGTCGAACGAGGTAGTTGCTACGGGTACCACTGCAATGGTGGCTAGCACTGGTGTAGTGAATCCGACTGGCATGTGGGGTCTTCCGGTTCCGGCTTCGGCGGAACGCCAGGCCCATGACCCTTCGATGCTGCTCGACCAGCTCAAGGGGCTGCCGATGTATGTTTCCTCCGCCCAGGGTGTTCAGAGCCTGTGGAGTGATCCGGAGGTTTTGAACCGTCCGGTGCCGCAGCTCCCTGACACCGTCTGGCGTGCCGTGATGGAGTCCGTATCCCGCGCTTCGACGCAGCGCTTTGAGCAGGATGCTCGCGCTGCCGGCCTCAATGCGCAGTTTGTCTACAGCCCGAACGGTATCCACTCGTGGGAGCTGTGGGGCCGTGATGCCGCGCTTGCTCGCCCGCACATTCTTCGGGCGCTGGGGCTTTAAGTCGGTATTTGTTTCAGAGCGCTCTGGTGCCCTGGTGTGCTGACCTAGCTCTGGTGCTGGATAACTGCTTAAAGGGGCTAGCTTCTTAAGAAGTCTCAATTTTGAAAAAAGACCAATCCTTTTGTTGGGATTGGTCTTTTTTCTGTGTCGAGTCCGGGTTTGGATGCTGAGCGGAAGGTGTGGGTAACGGCTTAGAGGGGCGCAAAGAGTTGCGCTGTCAACGCTTGAATTCAGTTCCTTTTGCGTGTGTCTCCACGGTTTTTACCCGTAAGAGGGTAAACATGAGAGTCGAACCTTAAAGTAAAGGGTGAAGCTATTCAGGTAGCTATACCGTTTGTTTCGCAGAACGTGTGTGAGATTCTTCTTGCAGCGGCACGCCGGAGGAGGGGAACCTTCGGATACGTTGCTGGTCACCACGTAATTCTGAGAAGCGGAACGGTAAACGCATAGCTCTAGCGCCGCGTGATGCTATCTGCAGGTGCCTAATCGGCGCCGGTGCAACACTCAATGTCTCAAATAATTTCAACCAGCGACTTTGTAAAGGGAAGCCCTCTTATGCGCGTAACCGCTAGATTCCTCCGTGGTGGCCTCGGCAACAGCCGGAAGTCATCGCGGGCGTTGACCGCACTTTTGGCACTACCGTTGACTCTCGCTCTCGGTGCCCCTGCTGCAGTGGCGGCTCCCGAGCCAGCTCAGCCAGGTCTGCCCAGCTACGAGGAACTTCAGGCCGTTCAGGGGCAGTTAGCTCAATCTGGAGACCTGGGAGACCTTGCTAAGGCCGCTGAAGCAGCGCAAGCTGCTGGTGCGCAGCTATCTGGCCTGGGCATGCCGAAGCCGATGCCGGGGCCGGAGCGTACGCCATTTAAAGTCGATACTCCCGCAGTGGCGAACCTGCCCAGCGGAGTCAGCGTAGACAAAGTCGAGTGGTACACAGATCACCACGTCATTGCGCACATTCGCTCGGCTGCCATGCCGGAGAAGCCAATTCAGGTTGAGATTTTGCTGCCGCGCGATTGGTACCGCGACAAGGAGCGCACATTCCCGAGCGTCTACCACCTTGACGGTATGGCATCGTTTGATGACTACTCCGGTTGGATTCGCGCTACCAATATCGAACGCTTCTACGAGGACAAGAATGTCCTGGTGGTTATGCCCGCCGGCGGTACATCGTCCTTCTACTCTGACTGGGATCAGCCGGATAACGGTCAGAACTACAAGTGGGAGAGCTTCATTACTAAGGAGCTCGTGCCGGTTATCACCAACGGCTTCCGCGGCAACGATGAACGCGGCATCATCGGTATCTCCATGGGCGCTACCGGTGCTTACAACGTCGCAGCACACTCGCCGGAGCTGTGGAAGTTTGCCGGTAGCCTCTCAGGTTACCTAGACATGACTTCGCCCGGCATGCCGCAGGCAATCGCTCTGGCGATGAAGAACACCGGTGGCTATGACGCGACGAAGATGTGGGGACCGCTCGGTTCGCAGCGTTGGAAGGACAATGATCCGAAGCTGAACATCGACAAGCTCAAGGGCATGTCGCTGTACATCTCGGCGGGTAACGGCAACACCGGTGAGTGGGACGTGCCGTCGCAGATCGATCCGACGAAGCCGGACAATCCGACCGGTTACGCATTGGAAGTGCTTTCCCGCATGACCAGTGAAACCTTCATCCGAAATGCACGCGAAAAGGGCGTCGAGCCGGTTGTAAACTTCCGGAGCTCGGGTACTCACACCTGGCCGTACTGGCAATTCGAGGTCAGTCAAGCCTGGCCAACGCTGGCCGATGCACTCCAGCTGCCGGAGTCCGATCGTGGCGCGGTCTGCCGTGTAGGCGGCGAGATTGAAAAGGCCGTCGCATCGCTGCCGGGAATCGGCACCTGCCTGTCGGATGAGTATGGTGTCGCCAAGAATGGCGTGGCTCAGGACTTCACCGGCGGTACCGCCTACTGGCACCCGGATTCCGGGGCACATGTGGTCTGGGGGCGCATCGGTTCGCGTTATAACGAGCTCGGCGGTCCGTCCTCGCCGCTCGGCTACCCAGTGACCAACGAATTGGCGACGCCGGATGGCTCGGGACGATTCGTCCACTTCGAAAAGGGGTCGATTTACTGGACTCCGGAAGGCGGAGCCCACGAAGTCACCGGTGACATTATGAACGTCTGGGGCAAGGCCGGCTTCGAGACCGGTCCGCTGGGCTACCCAGTCGCCAACCACCGCGATATTCCGGGCGGTGTCGCCCAAGACTTCCAGGGTGGCACCATCGTCAAGATTGGCGGCGAAGAACCTCGCATCGTGCGTGGTGAAATCGGCCGTGTCTACAAGGAGCTCGGTGGCGCCGAGTCCGATTTGGGTCTGCCTGTCGACGGCGACGAGGTCAAGCTCGCCCGCGGCGCTTTCCAGCGCTTTGAGCACGGTGCCATTTACTGGACTCCGGAAACTGGCGCACAACCGGTGCGCTCCAACGACATCACTGACCACTGGGGCAGCACTGGCTACGAAAATGGCCCGTTCGGTTACCCGGTCGGCCCACTGCAGCCAGTCAAGGCCGGCGGTCTTGAACAGCAGTTCGAGGGTGGCTGGATTCGCCAGCTCAACGGCAAGATTGTTGAAGAGCGCAATAAGCCAGAAGCACCAGCCCCAGCCGCCGACAACGGTGATGACAAGTAAGCCAACCAAAGCAGGGCACTGAATAAGGGATAGACAAATGTCCATGAACAAGTCCTTCCGGACACTGGCTACAACCACAGCTGTTGCGCTGCTGACCTTCGGAATGGCCGCCTGTGGCAGTTCCACAGTGGAGTCTTCGGAGGTCACCTCGTCGACGACTACGAAGACCTCCACGACGTCGTCAAGCACGAAGACTTCTGCGCCGAAGTCGAGCGAAAAGTCTGCGCCGGAGATCACAGATCCCCAAGCTAAGCGCGTGGACGAAGCGCCCGATGGGCAGATGAAGCTCAGTGAGGCGGATGATTCATACCTCGAAGCGCTGGAAAAAGCGGGAATTGATGTTGCTGGGGTGGAGGATCAGCTCATCGGCACAGGTCGCGCGGCATGCGCAGACGCACCGGAGGAGGAGCGTCAGGTCATCGCGCTGGCGATTGCCGGACAGCTGGTCGCACAGGGGCGCTCACAGGAAAGTGCCGAAGAAGTGGCGAAGACTATTGCAAGCTCCGCTAAAAAGGCGTATTGCTAGCACTCATGCGTAAAGTGCTGACAATTCTGGCGGTCATTGTGCTGGTGGCCGCTATTGGCTTCGGCGTAGTGCAATGGCTTAACGACGACCAAGGCGGTCAAACCCCACCGACCCCCGGCGACGATGGTGGGATTCTGGCCGAACAGCCCGAGTGGTGCCCGGCGGTAGAAGTTATCGCCGTGCCCGGAACTGCGGAATCGCGTGCTGACGATGATCCGATGGCCCCGACCGCGAACCCGCATTCGCTGCTGCTTGGCCTGACGAACTCGATCTCAGGGTCCTACTCGGAGGGTGATGTCAAGGTCTGGACTACGCCGTACCCGGCACAGATCAAGACGCATCAGCTGCCCGACCAACTCACTTACGATGATTCGCAGGCAGTCGGGCGCGATGTCACCGCTAAGGAAATGGCTGACTTGCACGGGCAGTGTCCACTGACGGACTTCGTCCTGATGGGCTTCTCCCAGGGTGCCGCTATTGCAGGTGATTTGGCCTCTGACATCGGCAATGGCCGCGGTGTCGTTCCGGCCGAGCGCATTGCGGGCGTGGCTCTGTTGGGCGACCCGCGGCGTGACCCCAATCAGGGCGTGAACCAGGGCGTTCCGCTGGCTGGTGTGGGCGTCGAGCTGTCATTGCAGCCGCTTGGCGGCATTGTGCAGGCTGTGGTTCCGGGCGCGACGATGCGCGGTCCACGAGACGGCTTTGGTCCTCTTAATGACAAGGTCCAGAATGTCTGCGTGCCATCGGACTCCTTCTGTGATGTGCCTCCGGGAGTGGCCGATGCGATTGCACGAGCGCAGGAGATGATTACCGGCGCGGGTGCGCACGCGACCTACGCCACGAATGATGTGGCAATTCCGGGGACGACTCCGCTGGCCTGGACTGAGGGTTGGGCTCGCGAACTGATTGAGCAATCGCTGGCGCGGTAGAGGCAGCTCGAAATGTGCGAGACGCCCCCGACGGGGACTTGCTGTTAGAATCTTGCTCAAGAACTGGTGTTTAATGTTCCAAAACAACAGTTTCGCTAAAATTTCGAAAGAAATTGACAAAGTTGCAGGAAGCAGTCTGACGGAACCGGTTATTATCGCCCAAGGAACTGCTGTTCATGACCGGGGAGATCTAGGCGAAAAGGTAGGGTGCAATGACGAATCCGACAAACCCATATGGAGATTTCGACGAAGACGGTATGCCGAGGTCCAAGGGGAAGTTCGCTAACAGCTCGGGTGCTTACAGCTCCGGTATGCCGTACTCGGATCCATACCCACCGCAGCAGCCGAACGTGGGGCAGGGCTATCAGGACCCGAGCCAGCACAATTTCCACAACGGGTACTCGAATCCGTATCAGAGTGGTTACCCAAACCAGCAGGCGCCGGCGTATTCCGCTGGCTTCGGCGGCCCGAACCCGCACCAGGGCTACGGGGTGGCAGGTTCCCCTGTCTCGGATAAGTCCAAGATTGCAGCGGCTCTGCTTGCTTTCTTCCTGGGCACCCTGGGTGTTCACAATTTCTACTTGGGGCACAACTCGCGTGGTGCTATTCAGCTAGCACTGACGGTATTCGGCTGGATTACCGCCATCTTCCTGGTTGGCTTCTTCCTCATTATCGGCGTCAGCATTTGGGCATTTATCGAGTTCATTTTGATTCTCGTCGGTAGCGGCTCCTACGCCTATGACGCAAATGGGCGCCGCCTGCAATCGTAGGAGCCTCGTCCGAATCCGCTAGTTCCTGAAGCCGTGCACCGGCGCGGGGATGTAGCCGCCGCGGGCAATGAACTCGGCATTGCCCTTGGCATTGACATCAATGACCGGCGCGTAGCCGAGCAGACCACCGAAGTTCACCTCATCGCCCGGCTTGGTACCCGGCACCGGAATGAGGCGGGCTGCGGTGGTCTTGTGGTTCATCACACCGATGGCGGCCTCGTCGGCAATCATGCCGGAAATCGTGGTCGCAGGCGTGTCGCCGGGAATCGCGATCATGTCGAAGCCCACCGAGCAAATAGAGGTCATCGCCTCCAGCTTGTCCATGCTGATCGACCCCGCGCGCACAGCATCAATCATGCCCTTGTCCTCAGAGACCGGAATGAACGACCCGGACAGTCCACCGACGCGTGAACACGCCATCAGGCCGCCTTTCTTCACGGCGTCGTTAAGCAGTGCCAGCGCGGCAGTGGTGCCGTGCGTGCCGACCTGCTCCAACCCCATATGCTCGAGAATATGAGCGACGGAGTCGCCCATCTCGGCGGTCGGCGCGAGCGAGAGATCCACGATGCCAAAAGGCACGCCCAGGCGCTCCGACGCCATCGTGCCGACCAGCTGACCCGTGCGTGTGATCTTGAACGCTGCCTTCTTAATCTCCTCGGCGACTTCGTTAAAGCTGGCGCCATGCAGATCGCCGAGCGCGCGATCGACCACACCCGGACCCGAAACGCCGACAGAAACGACACAATCTGGCTCCCCGACACCGTGGAACGCGCCGGCCATGAAGGGGTTGTCGCCCACCGCATTGGCGAAAACCACCAGTTTTGCGCAGGCAATCGAGCTGCGGTCGGCGGTCTGCGCCGCAGCTTCCTTCACCACTTCGCCCATGCGGCGCACTGCATCCATGTTGATGCCCGCGCGTGACGACGCTACGTTGACCGAGCTGCACACCAATTCGGTCTCGCTAAGAGCGTGGGGAATGGAGTCGATGAGCCGCTTCTCGCTGGTCGTCGCGCCCTTTTCGACGAGCGCCGAGTAGCCGCCGAGGAAGTTCACGCCAGAATCGCGGGCGGCGCGGTCCAGTGCCTTGGCCACCACGGTGGGGTCGCCTTCGCAACCGGCCGTGATGAGGGAAACTGGTGTGACGGAGATGCGCTTATTGACGATCGGAATGCCCAGCTCCGCCTCGATACCCTCGCAGACCTCCACGAGGCGAGCGGCCTGCCTGGTTACGCGGTCATACACCGCCTGTGCGGTGGCTTCCATTTCAGAGCGAGAGCACTCGAGCAGGGAAATGCCCATGGTGACCGTCCGGATATCCAGACGGTACTTCTCGATCATGTCAATAGTGTCGAGGAACTTAGATTGCGCGAAGTTGAAATCCATCCTGGTCGCGCCCTTTAAATCTCGTTGACGGCGTTGAATAGCGCCTCAGACTGGATTCGAATGACAAGCCCCTCCCGCTTGCCGACGGAATCCATGTAACCCTGCAGCGTGCTGATGGGGGTGGCCTTCTCGTTGAACTCCACCCGCAGGATCATGGTGAACCATTTATCCATGAGGGTCTGGGAAACATCGACGATGTTGACGTCCTGCTCCGCCAGAGCAGTGGTGACGGCGGCGATGATGCCGGTGTGATCCTCGCCGGTGACGGTAATGATGGCAAACATGGCCTCAATTTTAGCCGGTGGGGAGGTGGGGAAAATCTGTGGATGGCGGTTGTGCTGGTGGCGAGTTTGTGGCGAAGCATGTTCAGAGCCACCCAAAAAACACTTCACGACACCTATGTCACCTCGTGCCATCTGTGGAGGCGGCATGAGGTGACATAGGTGTCGTGAAGTGGCGAGGAGGGGGAGGGGCGTGGGCGTGAGCGTGGGCTGTGCCAGAGCGAGGGGCAGCCCTACGGAGCCAGCCCTATCGGACGTCGACGAACTCCTTGACAATCCACTTGCGCAGGGCGAGCAGAATCAAGCCCAGGACAACCGAGGCGATACCCAGGGTGATGAAGAAGGTGTTCTCAGCAGCGGCATCCTCATAGTTGTAGAAGCCGGCCAGGGTGCCTGCCAGCGAAGTACCCATAGCGACTGCCATCAGCCAGACGGCCATCATGCGCGACGGGAATGCTGCCGGAGCGACCTTGGTAGCAAGGGCGTTGCCGACCGGGCTCAGCATGAGCTCACCCATGGTGAACAGGAAGAGAATCCAGATAATCGCATACAGCGGAGTGGAGTTCTCACCGCCACCGGAGAATGGGATGAAGAAGAACAGCGAGATACCGATGATGATGTTGGCGACACCGAACTTCACTGGGGTGGACCACTGGCGGTCACCAAGCTTGGACCAGGCGGCTGCAAAGACCATCGAGAAGGCGATGATGAAGATCGGGTTGATCGAGTTAATCCAGGCCGGGGACATTTCCCAACCGAAGATCTCGCGGTCGAGGCGGATGTCCGAGTAGATGGCCAGCACCGTGAACTGCTGCTGGAAGATACCGAAGAACAGCACGCCTGAGACGAACATCGGGATGAAACCGACCAGGCGAGTCTTCTCCGATTTCGTCGTAAGTGGCGAGGAGTACATCTGCCACCACAGCACCACAGCGGCGATCAGTGCAATCACTGTGACCACAGTGGAAAGAGTCGTGACCGGAACAATTCCGGTGGAAACCAGCGTAACCGAGACAACAGTGATGACCACTGCAATGCCAATCCATACCGGGTACTGCTTCTTCGGCAGCGGGTTCGGAATCTCATGGCCAGCCTCGGCGATGGTGGACTTGCGCATCAGGATGTACTGAATCAGACCGGCAGCCATACCGATAGCGGCCAGGCCGAAGCCCCAGTGGAAGCCCTTCATTCCCCAGATCCAGCCGGTGAGCAGTGGGCCGAACAGGGCACCGATATTGACGCCCATGTAGAAGATGGAGAAGCCGGCGTCACGACGCGGGTCGTCCTTGGCGTAGAGCTGACCCAGCACGACCTGTGCGTTGGTCTTCACGCCGCCGGAGCCGATTGCGATGGAGACAAGGCCAATAGCCAGGCCAATCACGCCGGGGATGAATGCCAAGGAGATGTGGCCAAACATGACCAGGATGGCGGAGTAGAACAGTGTCCGCTCCGAGCCAAGGATACGGTCAGCAACCAGAGAGGCAACGAGTGCGGCCATGTAGACAAGACCGCCGTAAGCACCGACGATGGAGGTAGCAGCACCCTTGTCCAGGCCGAGACCGCCCTGAGTGGTCTCGTAGTACATGTAGAAAGCCAGGATGGCCTGCATGCCGTAGAAGCTGAAGCGCTCCCACATTTCGATGCCGAAGAGGTTGGCGAGACCCCACGGTTGGCCCATGAAGGTACGGTCTTCGCTGGACCCTGCGGGGTTATGAGTTCGTTGGGTCTCAGCAGTTGGTTGATTGCCGAGAGCCTCGTCAGAAGATTTGTCCATTCTTCAATTATCGAGGCGGAGTGCAAAAATTAAAAACCAGATTTAGTCAGTGAACTAAACCGAAGGGCTAGGGATGGGGCCGAAGGCTTAGTCCAGAGACTTACGAGCAACCGCATTCGACGCTGCTCGCCAACCCAGCAGCAGCAAGGCGCTCATGACTGAGGCAACCAGAATGAAGGACCAGTGCGGGACTGCCGAATTGCGGGTGGCCCACACAGCTAGGCCGACGACGACAGTGCCGAGCCACACAATTGCGCCTGAACTCACTGCACGCGGGTTCGGCTCGTTCTTAATCAGCGCGGTGCCCAGGAGGACACCGAATGCGAACGGCCACCAGGTATCGAGGATATTGATGAAGGTAAAAGGACCCTCGGGAGTGTTGTGAGCCAGACGTGCCAACACGGCGAAAATAAAGATGGCGAGGATGTCAATCAAGAACGTCGATACGCGTGTGTTCATGCTTCTTAGTCTAGCGACCCCTCAGATTGGTGGGTGACCAGCGACCAGCGGCGAGGAAGCCATTAGCGGTCAGCGACTGGCTGATGCTCGGGCTGATCCTTGTGGTCGAAGCCGAGGGCGTAGATAATCCAGCCCACAATTGCCACCAGGACGAAGGAAACGATGCGGTAGACCAGCACCGCTGCAAAGGCCTCGGCGCCGGTGGTGCCGCCTGCGATGAGAGCCGCGGTCAAAGCGGCCTCGACAGTGCCGATGCCGCCCGGTGTGGCCTGGATGAAACCTGCGAGCTTGCCGGTTACGAAAGCCAGCAGCACCTTCGTAGCGGAGATGTCATCGACACCAACGGCACGGATGGCGGCGTAGAGACAGACAATTTCCGCGACCCAGTTGATAAAGGACCAGGTGAAGGAAAGAGCCAAAGTTTGCACGGGCAACTTCACGCTGGTCAGCTGTTTGACGGACTCTTCAAGTCGGTCGACATCGGTGTCCGCGGGCTTCTTTCGAATCTTGTTAAAGACACGCAGACACCACGCGCCTGTCTTGTTGAGAAAAGCCGGGTTCTGCGAAATCCGCCACAGCAAAATGGTGGCTAGTAAAACCGCAATTGCCATAGCGATGAGCACTGCGGTCGTGCCACCCTGTCCGACGAAGAAGAGGCTGCCAAGCCCCAGAAATGCCAGACCTAAAAACGACAACGCGCCCGAAAAAAGCACGAACCAGCTGACAAGGACCGCGGATGCGCCCCACTGCATCATGCGCTTAATCTGCAGCGCCGTGGAGAATGCGGCACCACCGGGAACGGTGACCGCCCACGCGTTGGATGCGAGGGTTAGCGCATTGGTGCTACGGCGAGTGGCTGCTTTTACGCCTCCAGCTCGCAACAGCAGACGCATCACTTCCGCCATCGCGTAGAGCGAAAAAGCCACGGAAAAAATGGCGATGAACAGCCACTTAGCATCGACATCCGCAAGGATTTGGAGCCCCTGGACGACGCTGTCCCAGTTTCTTACCGTCAGGACGATACCGGCAATCACGAGGGCCACGAGGATTATCGATCGTAGCCAGCTCGAATTGCCGGTTTTGAGGACTTTTTTAAGTCGTGACATAAATAAGAAGCCTGTTCGTCTTCCTGTTCGTCTCCCTAGACGTCGCCGCGGTGGTCTCCCTAGTCGTCGTTCTTGCCGTCGCGCTCCTTGAGCAACGACGTGAGCGGACGGAACGGCTGCAGCCACGCACCGCCATCAGGCAGGCGGTCGAGATCGATACGCGGTAGCGGCTCGCGGAAGACGCCCTTGATTTCCTCCAGGTCAACGAAGCGAATCGCATCGGAGGCCAGCGCCCAGGAAGCGTGCTCGTGAAAACCGATGACGGTTACCCGAATCCCCTCGGATGCGAGCTTTTCCAGCAGCTCCTGGAAATTCTGGCCATCGGCGGACGCAACGACGACACTGCGCAACACGCCCTCGTCGTAACGCCGTTGGATGTGCGCAATCATGTCCGGGTCAACGTCGGTGTCCTCTTCGATCTTCGGCTTTGCGAAGACCGCGAAACCGACATTGCGCAGAGCCTCGACCCAGGGGCGGACAATCTCCGCTGAGCCCGGGTTGACGTTGGTGAACACCGTGGCCTCGGGGAGGACATCGGAACCGATGTTGTGGGATACGCGCTCGGCTTCGTCGATAAGCCATTTGCCCACGGCGTCGAAGCGCGGGCGGTGTGCGGCGGTCGGGCGGGATCCCAAAATGGCGCCGAGCCCCATGTCCAAGTTCGGGGCGTCCCACACGAGTAGTGCGGTCGGGTGCGTCTCAGTGGTGTTGTAGCTGGCAGAGGTGTTTTGGGTAGTGCTCATGTTCCTATGCCTCTTTCTTGCGCCAGATGAACTCGTGGATGTCGTGGTCGAGGTTCAGGCCGCGGGCTTCGAACTTGGTCGTCGGTCGGTCGAGAAGCATGGGGGATTCCGGCCAGGGCCAGGCGATAGGCTCGAGCGTCGGCTCGACCTCGCGGAGTTCCTCAATCCACTCTGCGTAGTCCGCATGGTCGGTGGCGGCGTGGAAAATGCCGCCGGGCTTCAGACGCGAAGAAATCAGGCGCAACGTGCCGGACTGCACAATGCGGCGCTTGTGGTGGCGTGCCTTCGGCCACGGGTCCGGGAAGAACAGGCGTACGCCGGCCAGCGACTCCGGCTCGATCATGCGCTGCAGGACCTCGACGCCGTCGCCGCGGACCATGCGGATGTTCGACACTTCATTGCGCACGGTGGCGGAGAGCAGTTTCGCCAGGCCAGGGCGGTAGAGCTCAACGGCGATGATGTTGTGGTCCGGTTCTTGCGGAGCCATAGCCACGGTGGACGTGCCGGTGCCGCAGCCAATCTCGACGATGGTCGGACCCTTGCGGCCGAACCATTCCTCTACGTCAATGACTTCGTCGGAGAGGACCTTGCCGTACGTGTCCCAGTTGTCTTCCCAGATCTTTTCCTGGTTGGGAGTCAAAGTGCCACGGCGGAAGGACAGATTGCCGATGCGCGGGTAGTCAAGACCATCATCGAATTGGGTCTTTTCCGGACGACCTGCAGGCAATTCGCCCTTTTTCGGCTGGCGCTCATGCGGTTGTTCCGCCTGCGCGTCTGCGCGAGTTGGCAATGGTTCGGATTCCTGCGAAACCGCAGGCTGTTCGATATTTTCAGAAAAATCAGAAGTAGTCACGTTCCCTATTGTCCACGACATCGGCCAACTATCCAATCATTGCCCCTAGGATTTTTGTTGTTGTCCTGGCGGTTTCACGCCGGTTGACGATGCCGCGTCGTCCTGAATTGGCGGCACGGCGAGGCGAGTTGTTTTGTCGACTTGCCGAATCCGCGGTCCGCTGTAGGCTGAACGCGAAGCCGCGCTTATTCGTTGGTTGAAGCGGTGCTTGGGGTCTGCCTAGCGCAGCGTTTCAGGGCGCGGAATCTGGCTCACGGGCCGTATGGGGGTTACGCAGGTTTTAACTAAACCACGCAGGGGATTTATGGGAGGGGACTAGGCCTAATGGATCTTATTTCCGCAACTGACGTCACGGAAACAACACAGCCGTCAACAGGATCTACATCGTCGTCGTTGCGCGCCGCTGTGGTGGACTGGCTGTCAGCGCGGCAGGTCGCGCACTCGGACACCACACACACGAGCGGTGCGGAGGTGTGCGTCGCCAAGGCACTTGAGCGTGAGAAACGGCCATCGATAATCTGCGCGCGATTGCGCAGGGGCGTGCGCGAAACCGCTGTGCGCGAGGCGTTTTCGCAATGTCACGCGGAGCTGGCCGACAAGCTGTCCGTCTCTGTCGCGCTGGTCATCGAGCAACAACCGATTCGCCATTCGCTTGCCGACGAGTATTGCGACATCGCCACAAACGAGACAGCTGAACACACCTTTTTGTTCAGCTCCGCGTTGCGGAAGATTGCTGAACGCCACGGTGCGAAAGGCGGATCACGCAATGATGACGGGCTACTCGCAGTGCAGTTGACTGAGATTGCGGCGGCCTTTCCCGCTGCTAGAGACAGCCTGGAGGAGCTGTTATGGCAGCACCGGACGTAGTTGAGCCACTCCCGGTCTCGGCCGAGGCTCCGGAGCAGCCACCGCTTCTTGTCACCAAAGCCGGGGACGCAGCGGACCGCGCGGACTTCTCGCAGATTGTCGATACTGCGACTCCGCCACGACGCCTGGAGTTTGTGGATAAACGCAGCGCCGTCGTGCTCTATGTTGCAGACAGCGAGGTGCAGCCCACGCGGGAGTGCGTCAGCACGGTTGCAGCCATTAGCCAAGCCACCGGCCGTGTTGCAGTTGGCCTGATTGGCAATGGTGAGTATGCCGAGGCCTGGCGTCAGGAAATCGACAGCACAATCCCAATGGGAGCGCTGGACGCGAAGATGGCCAGAACCCTGGTTCTGCTGGCAGAAGGTCCGCCCAGAAACCCGGGGGAAACACTGAGTGCGCGCCGGGCTCGAAATGTGCGAGCTCAGCTGACACAGGAGCGATCGCGCGGAGCCGGGGCGGCGGCGCGATTGCAGCGGAAGATGCAGTTGGCAGCTGAGAGTGCAGTGCTGGATGCGCTCCAGGAAGTGGCTGACGGCCCCGCAGGTGATCAGGTGGAACTTCAGGGGCGTGCCGAGGTCGCAGCGACGCGGCTGCAACAGCGGTGTGGCGACGAATTGGGCCTTCGTGTGGAAATCTCAGTGCCCGCTCCAGCAAGCCCAGCTCACCCCAGTTATGCCATGGACGCTCTGGTGGCGGTGGCATCGCTTGGCGTGGCGGTCGGTGCAGTGCGGATCGTCCACGGATTGCTGATGTGGATTGGGGTGCCGACGCTTGCGGCGCAGCTGGTCGCACTTGCAATAGGCCTCGGTGTTGCGGTGGTGGCGGTGGGCGCAACGATTCGTCGTAACGCACGCCAACGCACCGCGCAGTGGCGGGCAAATTATCTTGCCCATCTGCGGCGAAAATGGACACAGTCCGTGGAGATGACGGTGCGCGAAGCCATTGGTGCGCGGGGTCCGGGATGGCGAATAGAGCAGCTGGCGGAGTACACCGGAACGCCTGCACGATAGCTGTGACAGCGAAGAGAAATAGGGGGATATCACGATGGATGAGTTTTCATTACTGCAGTACTTTTCCGACCAACCCGCGTCCGATGGCGGGGTGGAGGCGCGTTCGCCCGCTACGCCGTGTGGTTTGGAGGCAGCGACACCGATTGATGGGCAGTCTGCGGACGTTGGTGGCGCCGGGTTGGTCGTGGAGGTCGATGGGCAGCTCTACGACCTCGGCGACGACGAGGGGTCAATTACGCTTGCCGACGACTCCGGGTTGTCGATCTATTCGGATTTAGACGGTGACGGCACGGTGGATCACGTTACGACGGTCCGTTTTGACGGCACTTGGGAGTCTTGGAGCAGCGATGATGTGAGGGCTGCTGACGCGATAGGCGGAGCGGCAGCGGAAACGGTATCAGCAGCGGGGAAGTGGGATGCGTACTCATGGGAGCAATCCGCTCGGGGCAGCTGGGGCTAATGACTTTGGAACCGCTGCGCGCGGGGGTACCCGTGTCTCGGTTGCTTACAAATGGGGGTAACTGCAGCCAAAGGGTTAATGGTTGTAATTTTATGTGGTGAGGCTGGCCTTATTCGCTGGTTATAGCCATAAATGAACAGGTCGCAAGAATGGGGCGAGGAAAATTATTTGTTGTAAAGCCGTGATGTAACGGCTTGCAAATGAGGGAACGAGCCGATTGTCGATGTGGGGCCCGGCAACTTTCGGTATCCCCCGGTAGCCTTAAATTAAGACGCGAATCAATGAGTCAGGAGAACTGATGTCCGCACCTTCTATTCCTGGTCTCGAGGGCCAGGCCCCGACCGAGAACGCCGAACTGCTGCGCTGGATTGCTGAGGTCGTAGAACTGACCCAGCCAGACAAGGTTGTCTTTGCTGATGGCTCGGAAGAAGAGTGGAACCGCCTTACCCAGGACCTGGTTGATAAGGGAACTCTTATCAAGCTGAATGAGGAAAAGCGCCCGAACTCTTTCCTTGCCCGCTCTAACCCGAAGGACGTTGCTCGTGTGGAGTCCCGCACGTTCATCGCTTCTGAAAAGGAAGAGGACGCTGGCCCGACCAACAACTGGGCGGATCCGGTCGAGCTGAAGAAGGAAATGACCGAGCACTACCGCGGTTCCATGAAGGGTCGCACCATGTTCGTCGTTCCGTTCTGCATGGGTCCGATTACCGACCCGGAGCCGAAGCTGGGTGTTCAGCTGACCGACTCGGAGTACGTGGTTCTCTCCATGCGAATCATGACCCGCATGGGTCAGGATTCCCTGGACAAGATTGGTCCGGACGGAGACTTCGTCCACGCTCTGCACTCCGTTGGCGCTCCGCTGGAGGAGGGCCAGGAGGACGTTGCATGGCCGTGCAACGATGAGAAGTACATCACCCAGTTCCCGGAGACCAAGGAGATTTGGTCCTACGGTTCCGGCTACGGCGGAAACGCCATCCTGGCCAAGAAGTGCTACGCACTGCGTATCGCTTCGGTCATGGCTAAGGAAGAGGGCTGGATGGCCGAGCACATGCTCATCCTGAAGCTCACCAACCCAGAGGGCAAGGCCTACCACATCGCCGCTGCATTCCCGTCTGCATGTGGTAAGACCAACCTGGCTATGCTGACTCCGACCATCGAGGGCTGGAAGGCCGAGGTCGTCGGTGACGACATCGCATGGCTGAAGTTCGGTGAGGACGGCCGCCTGTACGCTGTCAACCCGGAGAACGGCTTCTTCGGTGTTGCACCGGGTACCAACTACTCCTCCAACCCGAACGCCATGAAGACCATGGAGGCCGGTAACACCCTGTTCACCAACGTCGCACTGACCGACGATGGCGACGTCTGGTGGGAAGGCATGGAAGGCAAGCCGGAGCACCTCATTGACTGGAAGGGCAATGACTGGACTCCGGATTCCGACGAGCTGTCCTCGCACCCGAACTCCCGTTACTGCACCCCGATTTCGCAGTGCCCGGTCGCTGCACCGGAGTATGACGACCCGCAGGGTGTCCCGATTGACGCCATCCTGTTCGGTGGCCGTCGCCCGGACACTGTGCCGCTGGTGACCCAGGCTCTGTCCTGGAACCACGCAACCTTCATCGGTGCAACCCTGGCTTCCGGTCAGACCGCTGCTTCCGCTGAGGCTAAGGTTGGCTCCCTGCGTCACGACCCGATGGCAATGCTGCCGTTCATTGGCTACAACGTCGGTGACTACCTGCAGCACTGGATTGACATGGGTGTCAAGGGCGGCGACAAGATGCCAGAGGTCTTCCTGGTCAACTGGTTCCGCCGCGGCGAAGACGGTCGCTTCCTGTGGCCGGGCTTCGGCGACAACTCCCGTGTTCTCAAGTGGATCATCGACCGCATTGAGGGCCGTGTTGGCGCCAAGGAGACCGTTGTTGGTCACACCGCTAAGGCAGAGGACCTGGACCTGACTGGCCTGGACATCGACTTCGCCGATGTCAAGGAAGCCCTGAAGGCACCGGCTGCTAAGTGGCAGGGTGACCTCCCGGACAACGAGGAGTGGCTGAAGTTCCTCGGCGACCGCGTTCCGCAGGAGGTCTGGGACGAGTTCGAGGCTCTGAAGGCTCGTATCGAGAAGAGTCTGCAGGACTAAGATCTTGCTAGCTAGCCTTGCTAAAAGCTAGAACCTAGAACCACCCCCTTGTTGCCCGAAGTGGCTGGCAAGGGGGTGGTTTGTGCAGTACAACGATGAAGGATGACACGCAATGCAACTAACGCTTTTCTCTGATTTGAGCCTGCGTGTCATCACTTTGATGGCGATGGGGGAGCTGGGGCGCAAATACACCGCTGCCGAGGTAGCGGAGTCTCTCAATGCGTCTCGCGCGCATGTTTCCAAGGTTGTCTCGCGGCTTGTGGAGCTCGGCTTCTTGGAAGCGGTCAAGGGGCGCAATGGTGGCATCTATCTGCGAGATTCGGCTACGGAAAAATCCGTCGGCAAGCTGCTGCGCACTCTGGAAAACAACGAGGTCGTCGATTGTGTCGGCACTGACTGTCCATTGCTGCCGACGTGCCTGTTGCGTGGCAAGTTAGCGGCTGCACAGGAGGCGTTCTTCGCGGCACTCGATCCGGTGTTGATTGCTGATCTCATTCCCGCCAAGTCGGTTGATGGTGCGGATGGTGATACTTCCGAGGGAGGTAGCTTGTCTGAGGGGTCGAGGCTCAATATTCGTCCGGTTTAGGTGGTTTAGGCGTAGAACTGAAGGCCTAATCTCGATTTGAAAAGAGCTGAGAGTGGTGCTGTCGGAGCTTGTCTGTCAAGACTTTTGGCGGCGCCGTTTCTGCAGCTAAAAGCGGTTGATTCGCAACTGCAAAGACTAGTTTTGGCGCCAACAAACAATATTGCGCAAACAAAATGCGCAATATGGTGATAGTGTGAAGTCATGCCAAACCTGAATGTCAACAAGAACGGCCTGACTCCAGAGCAGGCCGAAGTCGTCACCCAAACCCTGCCCGTCGTCGGTGCCAACATCGAGAAAATCACGCCGAACTTCTACAACCGGATGTTCGCTGCTCACCCCGAACTCATTGCCGATACCTTCAACCGCGGCAACCAGAAGCAGGGGGCTCAGCAGAAGGCGCTGGCGGCATCCGTCGCTACCTTCGCAGCTACGCTGGTCGACCCAGACGCTCCTGCCCCGGAAGAACTGCTTTCCCGCATCGGCCACAAGCACATTTCCGTTGGCATCAAGCCGGAGCAGTACCCAATCGTGCACAAGCACCTCTTCGATGCCATCGAGGAAATCCTCACCCCAGAGGTCTTTCAGGGGGCTGTCCGCGACGCATGGGATGCCGTCTACCTGGAGATGCAGCGTGTTCTCATCGACTTCGAGAAGGGGCTCTATGACGACCTCGGCGTCGAAGCAGGTGATGTTTTCCGCGCCGCTCACGTCGTCTCTCGTGAAGAGCGCGGTGATGATGTCGCAGTATTCTCCGTCAAGCTTGACGACGAAACCCCCGTTTCCTACCTCCCGGGACAGTACATTTCCGTGCGTCAGACCATGCCGGACGGCGCCGGCCAGCTACGTCAATACTCTCTGGTCGGCGGCAAGGAAGGTGTTCTGACCTTCGCGGTTCGTCGTGTCGATGCCTCTGAGGACCTGCCGGCTGGCGAAGTTTCCACACAGCTGTGGGAAAAGGTGCAGCCGGGCGATGCCATCGAGATCTCTCTGCCGGCAGGTGACCTGGTGTTGGACACCAAATCAAACGACCCGGTGGTGCTTATTTCCGCAGGTATTGGTGCCACTCCCATGATCGGCATGTTGGATGCCCTGGTGGCTGGCGACTCTAAGCGAGATGTTGTCGTCCTCCACGCGGACCGTGCAGAAACCGCAGATGCCCTGCGCGCAGAGCGTGACAATGCTGTCGCCGCTCTGACCAATGCTCGCCAGCAGGTGTGGTACGAGCCGGATTTGATGAATCTGGCGGATGCGGAGCTGCCGGAGGGCGCTCAGTTCTACCTCTGTGGTGGCAACGGCTTCCTGCAGGCCATTCGCCAGCAGCTCGCCGATCGCGGTGTTGCTCGCGATAACGTTCACTTCGAGCTGTTCAGCCCGAACGATTGGCTGCTAGACGCTTAACGCCACAACCGCGCCGTCGCCATAAAAGTCGTCGTCACAAATAAAGCCAAATGACCAGCCGCGATATATGTCCGGGGCTGGTCATTTTGCAGTTTGTAGCATCGGCGGCTTCGTATTACTCGGCCAAGCCGGAAAGCTCCGCAACAACATCCGCCGCATATTGATTCGTGCACTGCGCAAACGCAATACCTGCCCACAAATTGAGATACTCGGGATCGACGGCCTTATTCGCCGCGCCGCGAAGCGGTGTGGTCAAGTAGTGCAGTTGCGGGTAAAGCTCCGGCGCGACCCTAGAAAACTCCCGGGTAAACGTGTTCTCGATGGCACGCGCTGGCTTGCCGGAAAAAGCATGAGTCAAAACGGTGTCACGCCCCACCAAATCACGCAGTGCCCGTCGGTGCGTCTCCTTCGTACCCGCCTCCGCGGTGGTGAGGAACCGTGTGCCAGCTTGCACAGCCACCGCGCCGGCTTCCACAAGCTTGACGACGTCCTCTCGGTTACCCACCCCACCAGCGGCGATGATGGGAACATTGGTAACTGCACATGCTTCGGTGACTGCTTGGGCGAGCTCTTCCACAGAGGCCCCAATGCTGTCGGACGAATCCTTCCCCTTCACAAATGCGCGGTGCCCACCCGCAGCTAGTCCCTGCAGGACAATGCGATCAGCGCCAGCCTTCGCCGCCGCCTGTACACCCTCAATTGAGGTCGCATTCAAAATCACTTTGCGGCCTGATTCCTTTACCCGAGCAATGACCTCGTTATCTGGGTAGCCAAAGGTAAAGGAGACGAACTTCAGGGCATCGGGATTGGGCAGAAAGTCATCAGCGAGAATTGCCTCGACTTTCGCCGAGAAGTAGTCATCTGACCAGGTCGGAGTGTCAGGCAAGTCGATGTCGAAGTGGGCAGCGGCCGGCGCCAGACGATTACGAAAAGCGGTCCACTGAGCAAGTTCCTCCTCTGAGGTTCCGATACCGGCGTCAGCAGTGTTGGGGCAGAAGAGGTTGATGCCGAAACCTTTGCCGTCGTCAAGCAGTGCGCACGTCTTCCGTGCTTGTTCAGTGAGCTTTTCGACAGTGAGATATCCGGCGGCAAGGGTGCCAACCCCGCCAGCATTGGAAACGGCAGCGACGAGTTCGGGCGTGGATGGGCCACCGGCCATCGGCGCCAAAATGATTGATGAGCGTCGGAGGTTTTCGAGTGTCTGCGAGGTTGTACTGCTCATAGGGGCGAGAGTAACACTAAGGCCGGATTCCCCCGCGTGGGAGAACCCGGCCAATGCCGACGAACGACGTTGCGCAATAGACGCCGCGCTACCGCCTCAAGAACTCAAGAACTACTTGGTGCTCTCCGGCGGATCCAGCGGCATACCCTGGCCAGCGCGGTAGAACGGAATGTCCTGCGGTGCCAGCGGGGTCTTGCCGGCGATGAGGTCAGCGGCCTTTTCGGCAATCATCATAGTCGGTGCGTAGATATTGCCGTTGGTGATGCCCGGCATGACCGAAGCGTCAACCACGTAGAGGCCCTCGGTGCCGTGGACCTGCATGGTCTCCGGATCGACCACGGCCATCTCGTCGGAGGCCGGCCCCATCTTGCAGGTGCAGGATGGGTGCAGGGCGGTCTCGGCATCCTTGCGGACCCACTCGAGAATTTCCTCGTCGGTCTGCACATCTGCACCCGGGGAAATCTCGCCGTCGGTGTACTCCTTCATGGCCGGAGTGTCCAGCAACTTACGGGAGACCTTCACAGCCTCGACCCATTCACGGCGGTCCTGATCAGTGGACAGGTAGTTGAACAGGATCGACGGCTTGACCTTGATGTCCGAGGAGGTGATGTGGACATGGCCACGGGCATCCGAGTACATCGGACCAACGTGGAACTGGAAACCGTGCGGGCTATCGATCTTCGTGCCGTCGTAACGCATGGCCAGCGGCAGGAAGTGGAACATCAGGTTCGGGTAGGGCTCGTTGTCGTTGGAGCGCGCGAAACCGCCACCCTCGAAGTGCGACGTTGCCACCGGGCCCTTGTGGGTGAGCATCCACCACAGACCGATGAACGGCCAACGCCACTTCTCCAGGTACGGCTGTGAAGACACCGGCTGGGTGGCGTTGTACTGAATGTAGACCTCCAGGTGGTCCTGCAGGTTCTCGCCGACACCAGGCAGGTGCTTGACGACGTTCACTCCGGCGGCATTCAGAATCTTCTCATCGCCAACGCCGGAGACCTCGAGCAGCTGCGGAGAGTTGAAAGCGCCACCGCAGAGGATGACCTTGTCTGCTCGCACCTGGTGTGTACGACCCTTCCAGGTGTACTCGATGCCGACGGCCTTGGTGCCCTCGAAGAGGATGCGGGTGGCTTCTGCGCGGGTGCGGAGCTCCAGATTTGGACGCTGCAGGGCTGGGTGCAGGTATGCGCGGGCAGCGGAGAGGCGACGGCCCTTGTCGATGTTCGCGTCGAAGGGACCGAAGCCCTCCTGGCGGTAGCCGTTGACGTCCGGGGTGTAGTTGTAGCCGGCCTGCTGGACAGACTTGAAGAAGGCCTTGAACAGCGGAGAATCGGCCGGACCGCGCTTCATGCGCAGTGGGCCGTCGTGGCCACGGCGCGGGTCGTCCTTGTCGGAGCCGAGCGCATTTTCCATGCGCTTGAAGTACGGCAGAACGTGGTTCCAGCCCCAGTTCTCCAGCCCCTTGGTGTCGCCCCACTTGTCGTAGTCCATGGGGTTACCGCGCTGGTAAATTTGGCCGTTGATGGAGGAGGAGCCGCCGACGACCTTGCCGCGGGCGTGGTAGATGCGGCGACCGTTCATCTCCGGTTCCGGCTCGGATTCGTACTTCCAGTCGTAGTACTTGTTACCGATTGGGAAGGAGAACGCCGAAGGCATGTGAATGTAGAGATCCCAGAGGGAGTCCATGCGGCCGGCCTCGAGTACGAGCACCTGCTGAGTGTGGTCTGCGGACAGCCGGTTAGCCAGCACAGAGCCGGCAGAGCCCGCGCCAACGATGACGACGTCGCGGTGTTCGACTGTGGTGTTGCCATTCTTTTTACCGAAGTTGAAGACAGCCGGGAAAGCTCCCATGTTCTGGTGTACCTCCGTAGGTTGTTTGCCGATGCATATCGGAATGGTTTTCAAGGACTGTGATAAGCCCCGATAAGCCCCAAGTAATATTTAAAGGCGGGCCCTATATATTGATATTGGAATAAGTGGCCGGAGGCGTATCTCAAATCCCCTTCACCTATATAGAATGCCACACAATTGGTATTCAATTCCAGTTGGAATGATTTTAAACGTCTTGAAAACTGGGTAAATATGCAGGTGAAGGTGTTGATGTTGGTATTGGAGAATTCTTCTGAATCGATTCTTAAACTTGAGGGATTATTCAAACTAGGTATGCTGGGTTAGTTCCCGAATCTGAAGGATTTTCCTATGTCTGATACTCCGCCAACTGAGAAGGTAACGGAGGAAAAATCTGGATCGTCGCAAGGAATGCAGCGATCGCAGTCGGCCCCTCCACAACAAGCGCAAGCGAGTGTGACCTCCGAGCCTGAGGTCAACTGGCCTGTATTTATTATTTCAGGTGTTGGCATTCTTGCCATTGCCCTGTGGGCTATTTTTGCCCCGGACAATGCAGCGGACACCCTAGCTGGCATTGTCGCCTGGGTATCGAAGAACTTCGGCTGGTTCTATATTGTGACCGCGACGGTGGCAGTGCTCTTCATGCTCTACGTCGCTATCTCGCGAACGGGACAGATTAAGCTCGGCCCCGATCACGCCAAGCCTCAGTTTGGTCTGTTCTCCTGGGCCTCTATGCTCTTTGCGGCGGGTATCGGCATTGACCTGCTCTTCTTCTCGGTAGCGGAGCCGGTGGCACAGTTTTATGGCCCGCCGACCGGAGACGCGGAGACCATCGAAGCTGCACGTCAGGCAGTGGTGTTCACGCTCTTCCACTATGGCGTGACCGGTTGGGCACTCTACGCCCTGATGGGTATGGCATTCGGCTACTTCGCGTATCGCCTGAACATGCCGCTGACCATTCGTTCGGCGCTCTATCCGATTATCGGCAAGCGCATCCACGGCCCCGCTGGTGAAGCGGTCGAAATCGCGGCGATGCTGGGTACCGTTTTCGGTGTCGCAACCTCGCTGGGTATCGGCGTCGTCCAGCTGAATTACGGCCTGCGTGTGCTGTTCGGGGTGGATGAGAGTACGTCCTGGCAGATCGCTCTAATCGTCGTGGCCGTATCGGTGGCTATCGCCTCCGCAGTTTCCGGTGTCGACAAGGGAATTCGTCGTCTCTCGGAGCTCAACGTTGGCCTGGCCATCTGCTTGATGCTCTACATCCTGGTTACCGGCCGCACCGCGTTCCTGTTTGACGCACTGGTGATGAACGTCGGTGAGTACGTCTCGAAGTTCCCGTCCATGACTATGGATACCTACGCGTTCTCCGGAGCGCAGGAATGGTTGAACTCCTGGACCCTGTTCTTCTGGGCTTGGTGGGTGGCCTGGGCACCGTTCGTCGGTTTGTTCCTGGCTCGCATTTCCCGTGGCCGTAGTCTGCGTCAGTTTGTCGTCGGCACGCTGACCATTCCATTCCTCTTCGTTCTGATGTGGGTATCGGTGTTCGGTAACTCGGCTCTGGACCTGGTTATCGGTGGCGATTCGGAGTTTGGGCAGACTGCATTGGATTACCCGGAGCGCGCCTTCTACCTTCTGCTAGAGCAGTACCCGGCACCGATGTTGGTGGCGGCAGTCGCCTCCCTGATCGGTCTGCTGCTCTACATCACCTCGGCTGACTCGGCAGCACTGGTGATGAGTAACTTCACTTCGAAGATCACCGACACACAGCAGGACGGTAAGAAGTGGACCCGTATTTTCTGGGCTGTCGTGGTCGGTGTGCTGACCATCGCGATGCTCTACGTCGGCGGTATTCCGACACTGCAGTCCGCGACGATTGTGATGGGCCTGCCGTTCGCCTTTGTCATCTATCTGGTGATGTATGGCCTCTTTAAGTCGCTGCGACTGGAGCTGCTGCAACAGGATTCGACACGTCGAGCCCTCCATGGGGCGATGTCGGGCCGCGCCGTAGATGGCGAACAGGGCGACTGGCGTAAGCGACTTGCCCGCTCCATGTCCTTCCCGGGCAAGAAGCCAGTCATGCGCTACCTCGACCGAGTGGTACAGCCCGCGCTTGAACAGGTGGCAGAAGCTATCAGGGATCGTGGCGGCGAAGTGACGCTGCACCGTGAACCAGCAGAAGAAGTTGGCATCGACCAGATTGACCTGCAGGTCGGTTTCGGCGAGGAGATGAGCTTCCGCTACCAGGTCTATCCGGTTGAACACTTGACGCCGTCTTTCGCTGGCCTGGTACACCTGGACAGTGATGCTGATATTTACTACTACCGTCTCGAGGTCTTCACGCTTACCGGCTCGCTCGGCTACGACGTCTATGGCTACACCCAAGAGCAGCTGATTTCCGACGTCCTCGACCTCTACGAACGGCACTTGGAGTTCCTGCATATGCAGTCTGATCTCCCGGGCACCTCAGATCTGTCCGATAATGCCGAACCTGTCCGCGAATGGTCTGATGACTACGCCAAGGAGGATTCCTAAATGACCTTTAAGCCTTCCACTACTGATAAGGCTCTCGCACCCGAGACCGCCAAATCTCACGAAGGGGCCGCCACGCTGTTTATCAACGGCACCTGGTCCGCTGCAGCCGCTGGCAACACTCGCACCATCGAGTGCCCGGCCGACGGCTCTTTCATCGCCGAGGTCGCAGAAGCAGACGCAACCGACACCGAGCGTGCCATCGCCGCCGCCGACGCTGCTTTCCGACGTACCGGAGAAGGTTCCTGGGCATCCTGGAGCACAGCTGAGCGCAGCAAGTTGGTACTCGATATCGGTGCTGCCATCAGGCAGCGCAAGGACGAATTTGCCTGGGCAGAGGCTATGGATACCGGCAAGCGCCTGCCTGAGGCGGCAGCCGATATGGATGACATCATCGCCTGCTTTGAGTACTTCGGGAAGCTCGCGGGCAATGATGCCGGTCGTCTCGTGGATGCGGATGACCCGTCCGTCGTCGCGCGTATTGTGCGTGAGCCCGTCGGTGTCTGTGGTCTGATTACGCCGTGGAACTACCCACTGCTGCAGACCGCATGGAAGGTCGCACCGGCGCTGGCCACGGGCAATACCTTTGTGCTCAAGCCGGCGGAGCTGACTCCGCACACAGCAATTCTGCTCATGCACGTCATCGATGATCTGGGTGTTCCGGCAGGCGTTGCCAACCTCATTACCGGAGCCGGTGCCGAAGCGGGCGCACCGCTGTCCTCGCATCCGAAGGTGGACATGGTCTCCTTCACTGGCGGTCTTGTCACTGGCAAGATTATTGCTGGTGAAGCGGCTAAGTCTGTGAAGAAGGTCGCGCTTGAGCTCGGCGGCAAGAACCCGAACATCATCTTCGCCGACGCCGATTACGAAGCCGCTTTGGACAATGCCCTCAATGCTGCGTTCCTGCACTCCGGTCAGGTGTGCTCGGCGGGCGCTCGCTTGATTGTGGAGGAGTCCATCGCCGAGAAGTTTGTCGACGATCTGGTCGAGCGCGCCGGACACATCCAGCTCGGCGGTCCGCTCGACGAGAAGGCCGAGACCGGTGCGCTGATTTCGAAGCAGCACCTGGATAAGGTCGCGGCATACGTCGATCGAGCTCGTGAGCAGGGCGCACGCGTGCGCGTAGGCGGCGAGATTGCCACGGGCACCACCGCCGATGGTTCCGCCTCGCTTGCCGACGGCTACTTCTACCTCCCAACCGTGATTGACCAGGTCACCCGCGAAATGGACTGCGTTCACGACGAAGCCTTTGGACCGGTGGTGACGGTGGAGACCTTCACCACGGTTGACGAGGCCATCGAGATCGGCAACGACACCGAATACGGCCTGGCCGGTGCGGTGTGGTCATCCAACCGCGAGGTGTCTGAGCGCGTTTCCCGCGAGCTGCGTCACGGTACCGTCTGGATCAACGACTTTGGCCCCTACCTGCCACAGGCCGAGTGGGGTGGCTTTGGTCAGTCCGGTATTGGCCGTGAGCTGGGCCCGACCGGCCTGGAGGAGTACACCGAAGCCAAGCTGGTCTACGAGAACACAGCACCGGCGGTTACCGGTTGGTTCGAGGATCGTCGTTAAATAACTCGGCACAAGCCCGAGCAATAATACGGGAAAACGACCCATCGGCCGTTATACTCACCGATTGAAAAAATCGACTCTGCGCACAACTGCGATAAAGGTTTGCAGTTGTGCGCGTTGTGTTTTCTAAAGGACATCTGCCGTGAACGCTACTACCCGCTCCGACAATGCCAGTTCTAGTACCGCCAGTGGGCCAGATACTGCCTGCGCCGATACTGCCAGCACCGCCGCGACCTTTACCCGCTTCACCCGGCGCCAGCATGTCATCGCCTGGGCTGTGCATGCCTTCACGCTGACCGGTTTGGTGTGGGCAACGCTGGCTGCGGTCGCACTGCTGGAGGGCCGCCCACATTGGATGTGGCTCTGGCTGGGCATTGCCCTCGTCGTCGATGGTGTCGACGGCAATATGGCGCGTAAGCATCACATCAAGGAAGTCGTCCCGTGGTTTAACGGCGCAGTGGTGGACAACATCGTCGACTATCTCACCTGGACCGCCATACCCGCGGCTTTCATGGTTATGTATCTGCCGCTGGGGCCACGGCCGTTGGCGATTGCCCTGATCATTTTGGTTCTGGTGTCGTCGATGTTCTGCTATGCCAACGAAGCCGCCAAGTCTGGCGACTACTACTTCGTTGGTTTCCCCGCCGCGTGGAATATCGTGGCGGTCTTGCTGTGGGTATGGAACGCGCCCATGGCGGTGTGCATCTCTGCCATTTTTATCTTCAGCGCAATGACGCTGGTGCCGCTGCACTACACGCATCCATTCCGCGTGGAACGCGGCCGGATTGCCAACATTGCCGCAACGTTCATCTGGATTGTCTCGACCGGCATGCTTATCGCAAGTGAGACGGCGGTAGCGTCGTTAAGCATGACCTCTATCCACGGGCTTGTGGCTGTCAACGTCGCCGCCGGTGCCTGGCTGATTATTGGCGGCGTGCGGCGCTCGCTCAGCGGTCGCTAGCGGCAGGCGGTGGGTGGTTGGCGCAGGATTGCGGAGATGGCGCGGTCGCGTAGCCAGCGGACGTATTCGACGGCGCAGGCTGCGACAATTAATGCAATGACAAAGATGGTGACCCACATCGGATAATCGCGCCCATTGGCCCAGAAGTAGACGTAAGGCGAGACGAAAGTCACTAGGGTGATCAGGAGCCCCAGCATTCTTCGGCCGAATGAGCGGCCGGTGATCATCTCGACAATTCCCCAGGTGTAGGGGATAGCGGTAATGATGTCGATGCTCCACAGCACCCAGACATTGCCGTGGAATCCGGGGACGAAAACCACAGGTAGCGCGCGGAGCGAAGAGTAGACCATCACCACTAGGTAGGCCAACACTTTCGGGTTGTAGAGCAGGCGCCACACGGGGTTGCGCTCGATGAGTTTGGTCCCGACTTTGCGTAGTGCATGCAGATCCTTTTGCTGCATGACCAGCGTATTTGTTCCCTCCAGCAGGTAAGCGAGCAGTTTTTGCTGCACGCGACTGCCGTGTGCCCAGGCCTGCACCAGCTCGCTTGGCGAGATAGCGATGGGCACCAGTGGTTCTCCGCGCTGTTTCAGTGCAGTGGGAAGCTCGAGGGTACTGTCATCGAGCTTATCGACGGCCAGTTCCGGGCCCACCACATGAACGATGTCGCTACCGAGGATGTTTTGTACCTTGTCCACATCACTTTCGGGCAGCGAGCTGAACCAGAGTAGCTGCCGGGAGGAAATCGCCATTCGCAAGGCGGTACCCAGAGCTTCTGCCGCGTCATCGATGGCGTAAAAGTCCTGCGTGTTGGTGTGGGCGAGTGAACGCAAGCTGTCGATTGTCACGACATTTTTGGCATTGAGCTCGCTGAGGCGGGCCACGCCGGAAATATCGATGACCGCCTGAGGGTCAAGGGCGAAAGCATGGGTAAAAGGAAGGTCGAGTATCGAGCGCATCGCAAGGAACCGCTGGTGTCGCTGGTGTCCAACCAGGGCTGAATTCTGTGCGCTCATAGTGTTTTAGCTTGCCACAACTTGCGCTTCTCACCAGCAACTATACGGTTCGGTCTGTCTATTGGCAGGTGTTCTACCCTGTGAAAACTTCATTAAGTTGGACTTTTTTCGCTGTGTAGAGTAGCTTCTAATCCACTAATAGACAGGTCTGTTCATTATGGCTTTGATGGCGGACTGGCTCATAAATTTAGGAGAAACACTCTCATGCTCATCTCAGGACTAGCGCTGGGTGCCGTGCTCGGCTTTGTTATGCAGCGAGGACGCTTCTGCGTCACCGGCTTCTTGCGCGACATCTTCACTCAGCGCAGCTGGCGCGGCTTTGTCGCCCTGCTGATTGTTATTTCCGTCCACGCCATCGGTCTGGCCGCACTGACCAGCGCCGGCGTGATTACTCCCGAATACAACGAGCTGGCACCACTGGCCGTTATCGTCGGTGGCGTTATCTTCGGGCTGGGTATCGTCCTGGCTGGTGGCTGCGCCTCGGGCACCTGGTACCGCTCCGGTGAAGGCCTGATCGGATCATGGATTGCACTGGTCTTTTACGCCCTATCCGCTGCTGCTATGAAGACTGGCTTCCTCAACGGCCTGCAGGATTCCCTGAAGGACCGCACCGTCGGCCTGACCAGCATCCACGCCTCTCTGGGCATTAGCATCTGGCCACTGGTCATCGCGCTGAGCGCCGTCACGGCATACTTCGCTGTCCGCTTCCTGCGCGAAGAATTCTCCGGTCCGCGCCCGGCCACTCTGGCGCCGCGCAAGTCCGGTCTCGCGCACATTCTGACTGAAAAGGCCTGGCACGTGTACGCCACCGCCGCCATCGTCGGTGTACTTGGCGTTATCGCATGGCCGCTGTCCGCCGCCACCGGCCGCAACGACGGCCTCGGCATCACGACTCCGTCCTCCAACCTCGCCAACTACGTTGTTACTGGTGACACCGAGCGTTTCGACTGGGGCGTCCTCCTCGTCCTCGGCATCCTCGTCGGCTCCTTCATCGCGGCCAAGGCCTCCGGTGAATTCCGCCTCCGCGTCCCGGACGCCACCCAGGGTGCACGCTCGGTCGTCGGCGGCATCTTCATGGGTGTCGGCGCTGCGTGGGCCGGCGGCTGCACCGTCGGTAACGGCATGGTTCAGACCTCGCTGTTCAGCTACCAGGGTTGGCTCGCACTGGCGTCCATCGCCGCAGGTGTCGCTATCGCCGCAAAGCTCTGGCTGAAGCCGTCCGCACCTTCGCTTAACGACGTCCCGAGCACCCCTTCCACCACCAACGACACAGCGGTATCGGCAACTGCTCCGGTCACTTCGACTGCTACTTCGCCTGTGTCCCTGCCGGGTAGCGAAGGTGCCGGTGCCGCTGGCACCGAGGCCTCCCCGCTGGCGGGTGCCTTTACTGTGGCGCCGGTAGCGTTGCTCGACCGGAGCGTCGTCAAGCAGGAAGACGGCAAGCTCACGCCACTGGGCGATGGGCGTTACGAGCTCGACACCGTCGGCGCGGTGTGCCCATTCCCGCTGATCGAGGCCAAGGACGCGATCAACAAGATTGAGGTCGGCGAGGAGCTGGTGATCCCATTCGACTGCACCCAGGCCACGGATGCGATTCCGCGCTGGGCTGCGAAGGATGGCCACAAGGTCACCAACTTTGAGCAGACCGGTGAAGCTGGCTGGACGATTTCCGTCCGCCGCGGGCGATAAGCCCTGGTGAAGCTGGGGGAGCGTTGTTAGGGTGAGGGCATAGATTGATTGACATCAACAACAAAGGAGCTCAACCATGGCAAAGAATATTCGACCACTAGATGCTCTCGTAGCCGCGGGTGCCGCCAGCGTCCTTGTGCTGGCCGGTTGCTCCTCCGATGATTCGGCTAGTACTGAGGCAAGCAGCACTGTTAGCGAAACCAGCTCTTCCGTGTCGGCCACCAGCTCTGAGGGGCATGACGACATGGATGATATGGACGATGCCGATGAGCATGGCGGTCATGGTGACCATGGTGATGACGCGATGGCCGGCCATGACCATCCGGCCGATGGTGGTCCGGCTCCAGAGGGAATGATTGCGGCGGACAACGCGAAGTTCCCGGTCGGCAGTGAAGTGCAGGTTCTCGCCGATCACATGCCGGGCATGAAGGGTGCAGAAGGCAAGGTTGTTGGTGTTTTCAACACCACTACCTACTCCGTTTCCTACACCCCGACCGATGGCAGTGAGCCGGTGAAGGACCACCGCTGGGTCGTTCATGAGGAGCTGGAGAACCCAGGCGAAGCACCGCTTGCCGACGGCTCCGAGATCACCATCAACGCCGAGCATATGGCGGGCATGAAGGGGGCCAAGGGCACTGTTGACTACTCCACCCAGGAGCCGGTGTACATGGTCGACATTGACGATGATGGTATGACCATGAAGAACCACAAGTGGGTTACTGAAAGCGAGCTTGCTCCGGAGGACTAGCAGGCTGTCTGGACGGTCTTTCCGGATAGCTTTCTCTCTTCTCCCGCTCAATCCGCTCCGACTCAAAATCGCCCAGCCACTTCACGACACCTATGTCACCTCATGCCGCCTCCACAGCTGGTACGAGGTGACGCCTGTGTCGTGAAGTGGCCCAGAGGGGGGCGGAGCGAAGTGCCCTGGGGAAACAGGCCACTGCCCAGCTACAGATCCAAATCCAACGACGCACCTGGGATGGCGTCCAGCAGCCGCTGGGTGTATTCCTTCTCCGGGTGGTCGAAGAGATCGTCGGTCGGACGGTGTTCAACCATCTTGCCGTGCTCCATCACGATGACCTCATCAGCCACCTGCCGCACCACAGCGAGGTCGTGCGTAATAAAGAGGTAGGCCAAATCCATCTCTTCCTGCAGCTCAGCGAGTAGTTCGAGCACCTGAGCCTGCACCACCACGTCGAGTGCTGACACCGCCTCGTCACAGACCACAACCTCAGGGTTCAGGGCCAGTGCACGCGCAATCGCCACACGCTGACGCTGACCACCCGACAGCTCACCGGGGAAGCGGCGCCCCATTTCCGCGGGAAGAGCGACGCGGTCGAGAAGCTCGAATACGCGCTGCTCACGCTCCTTCTTGGTGCCAATCTTGTGAATCCGCAGCGGCTCCTCGATGGAGGAATGCACCGTGCGCATCGGGTCCAGCGTCGCATACGGGTTCTGGAAAATCGGCTGAATGCGACGCCGCAGCTCCAGCTCCTCTTTACGATTCCGGCCCTGGACGCGTTTGCCGTCGAAAAGCACTTCGCCTTCGGTCGGATCGAGCAGCCCCAGCGCCATGTTGGCGACAGTGGACTTGCCCGAACCGGATTCGCCCACGATTCCAATGGTGCGACCGCGACGCAGCGTAAAGCTGATGTCATCGACGGCACGGAAGGAATCCTTGCGCCACGGACGGTCGCCGCGGATGGCAAAGTCGCGCACCAAGTTCTTCGCGACCAGAATCTCCTTCTGGTCCGCATCCGATGTCGTCGGCGCCGCCACCACGCGATCACCGCGCCGGGCAGCCAGCGATGGAGCCGCCGCGATTAGCTGCTTGGTGTATGGATGCTGCGGGCGGGTGAGAACTTGCAGGGCAGGGCCGGTCTCCACGACACGTCCTGCTTGCATAACGACGAGTCGATCAGCGCGCTCGGCAGCCAAACCGAGATCATGAGTAATAAGCACCACGGACGTGCCGAGTTCGCTAGTGAGCTTGTCGAGGTGGTCGAGGATTTTCTTCGCCACGGTCACGTCGAGAGCGGACGTGGGCTCATCGGCAATCAGCAGCTTTGGGTGCGCGGCCAAGCCCATCGCGATAAGTGCGCGCTGGCGCATACCACCGGAGAACTCGTGCGGGTACTGGTCGATACGCTTTTTAGCGTTCGGCAGGCCGGCCTGTTCCAGCAGCTCAATCGCCTTTTTGTGGGCCTCGGAGCCAGTGGCGATGTTATTTGCGCGCAGCGCCTCGGTAATCTGGGCGCCGACGGTCCACACCGGATTCAGGTTGGTCATCGGATCCTGCGGGACCAAGCCGATGCCGCTACCGCGGATACTGACAAACTCGCGGTCTGTCAGATGCGTGATGTCGCGGCCATCAAAGGTGATGGTGCCCCCGGTGACTTCGCCATCACCGGGCAGGAGCCCCAGCGCGGCATGGACAGTGGTGGATTTACCCGAGCCGGATTCGCCAACAATGGCGACCGTCTCACCGGGGAAAATCTCCAGGTCGACGTCATGCACCACATCGGTCAACGATTTACTGCGGCGGCCGGACGCTGTGGTCGTCGGAAAGCCAATGCAGACATCCTTCAAGGTGAGAATGGGCGCTGCGGAAGTATTGGTGTCGGTGCTCATCGACGACGCTCCTTCGGGTCGAGAGAATCCTTCAAAGCGTCACCCATGAGGATGAAGCCGAGAACGGTAATCGCCAGGGCGAGTGCTGGCCAGAACAGGTTGGACGGGGCCTGGCGGAGCACCTGCTGTGCGACAGAGATGTCGTTGCCCCAGGAAACGGTGGTCGTCGGCAAGCCAATGCCCAAGTAGGACAGCGTGGCCTCGGCGACGATGTAAATACCCAGTGAGGTCGTGGCCATGACGATGACAGGGGCGAGGCAGTTCGGCAGCACATGGCGGAAGAGAATGCCAGTGCTGGACAGACCGAGCGCCTTGGAGGCGGTGACGTATTCCTCGTTTTTCACTGAGATCACCGAGGAGCGCACCACGCGCGCCATCTGCGGCCAGCCGAAAGCAGCGAGCACGAAGACCACGGACCAAATGGTGCGTTCGGTAAACAGCTGCATCAGCACGATGCCGGCGAGAATCAGGGGGATGGCAAAGAACATGTCCGTGATGCGGGAGAGCACCGCGTCGACCCAACCGCCGAGATAGCCAGCGATGGCACCGAGGATGATGCCCACCACGGTCACGGCAAGGGTGACGCCGATGCCGACGATGACCGAGGCGCGGGCACCGTAGATGACACGGGCGTAGACGTCGTAGCCCTGCTGAGTGAAGCCCATCGGGTGGCCGTCGCGGGCTGGGGCCAGCGAGTCACGCAGGTTTGCCGCCGTCGGGTCCACAGAGGTGAACAGCGACGGGAACGCGGCCACTGCGATGGAGAGCAAAATAATGAATGCGGAAACCCAGAACAGTGGGCGGTAACGCAGGTTCTGCCAGGCCGAACCCCAGAGCCCCAGTGGTGGGGTATCCGGCAACTGCTTGTGGTCGGGGTTCGTCGCCGGGTTTGGTGCCTGTGCGGCGTTGGCCTGGGTGGTGCCGGACTGTGCGGTGCCGGTATGCGCGGCGTTGGACTGCTTTTCTGGCTGCGTCGAATCTAACTGCGTCGAATCTGGCTTAGGCATAACGAATCCTCGGATCCAGGACTGCGTAGAGCAAGTCGATGAGCAAGTTGGCGAACATGTAAATAACCACCAGGATGGTCACGATGCTGACCACGGTGGGAGCTTCACCAATCTGGACGGCGTGGAAGATCAGGCCACCGATACCTGGCACGTTGAAGATGCCCTCGGTGACAATTGCGCCGCCCATCAGAGCCGCGAGATCAGCGCCGATGAAGGTCACAACGGGAATCAGCGAGTTACGCAAGATGTGGCGGCGGGTGACTTCAGAGGTTGGCAAGCCCTTGGCGCGGGCAGTGCGCACGAAGTCGGCATGGCGTGCCGACGAGACCTCGGAGCGCGTCAGTCGCAGAACATAAGCAACCGAGACGAGACCCAGCACGAATGCCGGCAGCAGCAGGGAGGTAAAGAAGGCATCGCTACCAACGGTGGGGGAGACAATCTCCCAGCGCACACCGAAGAGGTAGCGGGCCACGAAGCCGAGCACGAAGGTCGGAGTTGCGATAACCAGCAGGGACATCACCAGAACGGTGGAGTCGAAGAAGGCACCCTTGCGCATACCGGCAATAACGCCGAGGCCGATACCGAAAATGGCCTCAATGGCAACGGCCATCAGCGCCAGGCGAATCGTAATAGGGAAGGCCAGCGCGATTTCCTCGCCGACCGAGCGACCGGAGAAGGTCTCGCCCATATCCAGGGTGAACAGGCCCTTGAGGTACTCCCAGTACTGGACGAGGAAAGGCTCATCCAGGTGGTAGTGGGCGCGCAGTGCTGCGACCTGCTCCGGTGGCAGCTGCTTATCGCCAGCCAGTGCGGCAATGGGGTCGCCTGGCATGGCGAAGACCATTGCATAAATCAGCAGTGTGGCACCGAAGAATACCGGCACCATCTGTAGGAGTCTCTTTCCGATATACCAACCCATGGTGCTAGTCCTTCTCAATCATTGGGTAGTCCAAGATGCCGTCCCACATCACTACGGCATTGCGCAGCTTCGGGTTCCACGCCACCGAAGCATTGGGGTACCACAGCGGAATCGCTGGCAGGTCCTCCATCAGCACAGACTGAGCCTTGACATAAATTGGCTTGGCATCTTCTGCGCTCTTTGCCGAGGCCGCCTCCTGAATCAGCTTGTCGAACTCCGGGTTCGAGTAGTGGTAGTCATTCGAGGAACCGCCAGTGACGAACTGCGGGATCATGTAGTTGGCCACTGACGGGTAGTCCGCTGACCAGCCAGTGCGGTAGCCGCTGGTGATGGTCTCGTTGGAGATTTCATCGCGCAACTGCTTGAAGGTCGGGTAGGCCTTGCCGTGGGAATCGATGCCGAGGGTTTCGCCAATCATGTTGGTCACCGCTTCGACCCACTGCTGGTGTCCGCCGTCGGCGTTGTAGGCGATGTCGAACGAGCCGGTAAACGGTGCAATTTTGTTGGCTTCGGCCCACAGTTGGCGGGCCTTCTTCGGGTTGTATTCCAGCACCTCTTGGCCAGGTACGTTCGGGTCAAGGTCGCCGAGCGTCAACGAGCTGAACTCGCGCGCCGGGGTGCGGGTGTCGAAGAAAATCTTCTCAGTGATCAGTTTCCGGTCAATCGCCATGGAAATCGCTTGACGACGAAGCTTGCCCTCTTCACCCGAAAAACCTGGCAGATTTCGCGGAATTGCGAAGTACTGCGAAGACGAGGTCGGGACGTTTGCGCTGGAGTCGGGGAAGTCCGTTTCGAAGCTGGCCAGGGCTGTTGGTGGAATTGTGCGTGGCAGCGTGTCCAGGCGGCCTGCCTGGAGGTCTGCATATGCGGTGTCCACGTCCGAGTAGAAGCGGTATACCAGGCCGTTGTTACGGGCCTTGTGCTCACCGGCGAAGTCATCATTGCGAACCACAGTTAGCTGGTTGTTGTGCAGCCAAGCGCGGCCTTCGGCCATCTTGTACGGTCCATTGCCGATTGGGTGTTCACCGAAAGCCTTCTTGTCTTCGAACGCGGCCTTCGGCAGCGGCATAAACGCGACATAGCCGAGGCTGAGCGGGAAGGAAGAATCTGGGTTGGTCAGATCCACGGTGAACCTCAGGTCATCGACCTTTTTCAGGCCGGAGAGTGTTTTCTCCGTGGCCTTTTCTCCCGAAACAGCATCAAAACCCTGCACGTTGGCGAAGAAGGACTGCTGCTTCTGCAGGTTCGGTCCGTAGGCGGCGTAATTCCAGGCATCGATGTAGCTCTGCGCGGTGACTGGTTCGCCGTTGTGGAAGGTCCAGCCCGGTTTCAGCGTGATGTCGAAATGAGTCGAGTCCTCGTTGGGCTTAATTTCTGCCGCATGGTCCAGGATCATCGAGCCGTCGGTGTCGTAGCGCACCAGACCTGAGTAGAGCATGCGGAGGATATCGCCACCACCGGTTTCATTGGTGTCAGTGGTGTACAGCGGCGACTGTGGTTCGGAGTTCTGGACCACAATGAACCCCGCGCCGACCTGTTGCTGGTCAGTGCTGCAGGCAGCGAGCGCGCTTCCTGGCAAGGCGATTACCAGCAAAGCCGCCAGGATCTGGCGGACATGCAGCGTGAACTTTCCTTTTCCGCTGAGCGTTGTTGCGTGCAGTTTTGTGGCACGGGACTTCTCTCGCTGTCGGAGCTTCCGCCGGAGTTTCTGCCGGGTGTGGAAGGGGCCGGAGGCAACGGGTCTATGCATCGCGAGCCTTTCTAGATTCTGCCAGATAGGCGATATGAATTTGGTGATCGGCTCACTCCAAATGGCTTAGATACCCACCTCCCACCTGCATAAGCAATGGTGGTGACAACTTGGGTGTGGTGGACTCTAAGGTTTGGATACGACCGTTCAATACAGTCTCTAACCATACAAGTCCAAAAACATATGAGTATTAATCAGGCGAATCATCCCTTATTTGACGGTGTCTTTTACCCTCGATTGGGGAGTTAATCCTGTGCAGTGGTGCAACGTTGTAACATCCTGGCACCCCCGCAGGGGTTGCCCTTTGGTTCTCCGCGCCGCTGGCACTCAGTCAGGGCCCTACCCGCGTTGGGCCCGTCCGCGGGCCCCATCCGCGACTTCACGACAGCTATGTCACCTCATGCCACCTCCACAGTTGGCACGAGGTGACACCCGTGTCGTGAAGTGGGTTTTGGAAGAGGAAGTGGACTTTGAAGGAGGCGGAGAGACAGCGCATTAAGTCCCGCAGTACGAGCGGAAAGCACCCAACTCCCGCGGTGCCGGCTCCGTGAACCCCGCAGGGACGTCTTGCGACTCAAAGGGGTTGGTTACCGCCTCCAGCAGGTGCCGGTAGTCGGTCAGATCCCCCGCCCCTGCCGCCGCTAACGCTTCCGTGACCAGGTAGTTTCGCGGAATATACAGCGGATTCGTTTCCTCCATAAGTGTCAGGGCCGTCGTCTGGTCGATTCCCAGCTCTTCCCGCGTCTGCTTCCACAACTGCCCCCACTCAGCCGCGGCGGCGGGGAACGCAGGATCAGCGGTCAGCCTGGTCAGCGCAGCCAACGCAGCAACTGTATCCCCATCACCATCGGCCAGAACCTCAATCAGCGCCCGATGAGCATTCGTATGGTCGAGCCCAAACTTCGCCAGCAACGCCTGCCACTGCTGCACCAGGGGGATGGCCAGCGGGTCGTCGTAAAGCGAGGGGAGAATCCCCAACTTGGGCAGCCACCTGCGGCTGAGCGCATCGGTGAATTCGTCGGCGAATTCGCCCAGGATGTCGCGGGCGCGTGCGAGGGCATCCTCCGGGGTGCCTGCGAAATGCGGTAGCAAAGTCTCCGCGAGCTTCGACATGTTCCACCCGGCAATCGTCGGCTGCGCGCCGAACGCGTATCGACCGCCTTGATCAATGCTGCTAAACACCGCCCGGGGGTCGTGCGCATCCAGAAACGCACACGGCCCAAAGTCGATGGTCTCGCCCGCGATGCTGGCATTGTCGGTGTTCATCACGCCGTGGACAAATCCACAGGCCAGCCACGCCGCAACGAGATTGGCTTGCCGCTTGACGACGTCCCGGAGAACCGACTCCGCCGAACCCTCGTAGCCGTGCCGCTGCGCGGCGAACTCGATGAGCCGATCCATGACTCCGGTGTCCGCTCCGGAGCGTGCGACCAGCTCGAACGTGCCAACTCGCAGGTGGCTGGATGCTACGCGCACGACGATGCCGCCCGGTTGAAGTTCGGTGGTGGGGTCGGTGTTGTCGAATGGGGTTTGCGAGCCGCGGTAAATCTCTTCGCCAGTTTTGATGACCGCCAGCGCGCGGGTGGTGGGGATGCCGAGCGCATACATGGCTTCGCTGATGAGGTACTCCCGCAGCGCGGAGGTCAGCGTGGCTTTGCCGTCACCGCCACGGGAAAAGGGCGTGGGGCCGGTGCCTTTCGCTTGGATCTCGTAGGCCTGGGTGCTGTCGCTGTGGGTTGTCTCTTTGGGGCAGTCGGGCTGGTTAGGCGGACAGTGCAGCCCAGTCAGCCCCGGTTCAACCTCAACTGTGGCAAGCAAGAGCGCGCGACCATCACCGAGTAGGCCTGCGAAGTTGCCGAACTGGTGGCCGGCATAGGCCGTGGCCATCGGGGTTGTGTATGCGCCGAGTGGGGTATCGGTTTCCTGGCCGACTCCGTGATCGGCGCCGTGGCCAGTGAGGAACTTCAGGCCAGCCTCCGAGCGAAGCCACTGCGGGGAGAGGCCGAGTTGGGTCGCGAGCTCGTCGTTAAGCATGACCAGCTGCGGCGATGGGGCATCAAACCCCTGCTGGTCGATAGCGAGTTCAGGCAGTGCGGTGGGCAGATCAGCGACGTTTCTAGCCATGTGCGCAGTTTAACGGGTAGGCCGAATTGGGGTTGGCGCGCTGGTGCGTTCAGCGGTGCTACGTACGTTGACGTGGCCTCGAAGGCGGAAAACCCCGGTTGCTGGAACAATTCCAGCAACCGGGGTGCGCTCGGGGTAGCCCTACTTCTTCAGGGACTCCGGAGCGTTGAAGCGCTCGCCGTGCTTAGCGGCCAGCTCTTCGGCGCGCTCGACGAAGCCTGCGACACCGCGGCGCTCCGGGTGAGCTGCGGCCGGGTCGATAACAGTGGCGCCGTCGTAGTTCTTAATGAACTGGCGAGTACCACCGGTCCAGGCCGGGTAGCCGATACCGAAGATGGAGCCGATGTTGCCGTCGGCGTCGTGAAGCAGAACGCCCTCGTCGACGCACTTCTGAGTCTCGATGGCCTCGATGAAGAGCATGCGGTCAACCAGCTCCTGCAGGTCGGTGTCCTCCGGAGCAATCGGGGTGATGTTCAGCTCCTCGCGGAGCTCGTTGAACAGGCCCGGCCAGAGACCGGAGCGCTTGCCGTCGACGTACTCGTAGAAGCCCTTGCCCTCGAGCTTGCCCGGGCGCTCGAACTTGTGCAGCATGGCCTCGACCAGGGCCGGCACGCCGCCCTCGTCCAGGGTCTGACCTGCAGCTTCGGCGGCTGCGCGGGTCTCGCCAGCGATCTTCTCCATGAGCTTGAGGTTCAGCTCGTCGGCAAGCTGGAGCTGCGGTGCCGGGTAACCAGCCTGGCGACCAGCGGCCTCGATGATGGCCGGGTCGTAGCCCTCGGCAACCATGCGCAGAGCCTCGTTGATAACGGTGCCGATGACGCGGGAGGTATAGAAACCGCGGGAGTCGGTGACGACGATCGGAATCTTGCGGATCGCAACAGCGAAGTCCAGCGAAGCAGCCAGGATTGCCGGGTCGGTGTTATCGCCGGAGATAATTTCGATCAGCTGCATCTTGTCCACCGGGGAGAAGAAGTGCAGGCCGATGAAGTCCTTCTCACGCTTGACGTGGGAAGCCAGCTCGGTAATCGGCAGGGTGGAGGTGTTGGAGCCCAGGATGCAGGTCTCCGGAACTGCGGCCTCGATCTCGGCGTGAACCTTGTGCTTGAGGTCGGTGTTCTCGAAGACGGCCTCAATGACCAGGTCGACGTCGGCCAGGTCGTCGTAGGACTCGGTCGGCTTGATGCGGTTCAGCAGTGCTGCGGACTTCTCCTCAGTGGTGCGACCGCGCTTGAGAGCCTTCGCCTCCAGGCCCTCGGAGTAGGACTTGCCGCGCTCGGCGTTCTCCAGGGAAATGTCCTTCAGGACAACTTCCATGCCAGCCTTTGCACACACGTAGGCGATACCTGCGCCCATCATGCCGGCGCCAACAACGGCCACCTTCTTAAACTCACGCTTCGGGTACGGGGTGCCGTCAGCCTGCAGCGGACGGGAGCCGCCGCCCTGAGCGTGGTTGAGGTCGAAGAAGAACGCCTGCATCATGTTCTTCGACTGGGTACCGGTGACCAGTTCGGTGAAGTAGCGGGACTCGATACGCAGTGCGGTGTCGATGTCGACCTGAGAACCCTCGATGGCAGCCTGCATAGCAAGGCGCGGAGCCTTCATCGGGGAGCCCTTGAGCTGCTTGGTCAGGTTTGCCGGGAAGGACGGCAGGTTCATTGCGAACTTAGGAGTCTTCGGGTCGCCACCCGGGATCTTGAAGCCCTTCTCGTCCCACGGCTGTGCGGCCTTGGCGTCTTCGCTGGTCAGCCATGCGCGAGCGGTGTCGATGAGCTGCTCCGGGGCAACAACCTCGTCAACGAGGCCAGCTGCGAGAGCCTTGGCCGGGTTCATCTGCGCGCCGGTCAGAATGACCTTCATCAGTGCGTCCTGAATGCCCAGCATGCGAACGACGCGGGAAACACCGCCGCCGCCCGGCAGCAGGCCGAGGGTGACCTCTGGCAGACCAATCTTGGAACCGCGGGCATCGGCAGCAACGCGGTAGTTAGCAGCCAGCGCGACCTCGAGGCCGCCGCCCAGTGCTGCGCCGTTGATGGCAGCAACAATTGGCACCGGGAGCTTCTCCAAGCGACGCAGGGAGGCCTTCATGTCCTCGACCATGCCGAACATGTCAGCTGCATCGTCCTCGGTGGCCTTGGACATCTGCTTGATGTCGCCACCTGCGAAGAAGGTCTTCTTTGCAGAGGTGATGATGATGCCCTTGATGGAGGTCTCAGAGCCGTCGCCAATTTCGTTTTCCAGGCGCTCCACGGTGGCGCAGATGTCGTCCTGGAAGGTCTTGTTCATGGTGTTGACCGGCGCATTCGGGTCATCCATGGTGAGGGTGACGATTCCGGCGTCGTCCTGATCCCACCGGAACATGTTATCTGTGCTCATAAATCAGTCAGTCCTTTGTGGTTATCGCGGTGTGACCGCGGTAATTGTCGCTGTGAGTTTCGTTCCGGTTTGCTTTAGACGCGCTCGATGATGGTTGCAACACCCATGCCGCCAGCCACGCAGAGCGAGATGAGAGCGTAGCGGCCACCGGTGCGGTGCAGCTCGTCGATTGCGGCGCCGGTGATCATGGCACCGGTTGCACCCAGCGGGTGACCCATGGCCATTGCGCCACCGTTGATGTTGAGCTTGTCGTAGTCGATGCCCAGGTTCTGCTGAGCGTGCTTGACGACGGCGGCAAACGCCTCGTTGATTTCCCAGACGTCGATATCGTCGACGGTCAGGTTGGCCTTGGCCAGTGCCTCGCGGACAGCCGGCTCGATACCGGTCAGCATGATGGTCGGCTCGACACCATTGACGGCGGTGGCGACAACGCGTGCGCGTGGGGTCAGACCCATGTCTGCGCCGGCCTTCTCAGAGCCAACCAGAGTCAGTGCAGCGCCATCGACGATGCCGGAGGAGTTACCTGCATGGTGGACGTGGTTAATGCGCTCAAGCTGCGGGTACTTCTTCAGTGCAACTGCGTCGAAGCCGCCCTGCTCACCCATCATGGTGAAGGCTGCGCGCAGACCGGAGAGGGACTCTGCGGAGACGCCTTCGCGGATGGTCTCATCACGATCGAGGATGGTCAGGCCGTTAGCGTCCTTGACTGGGACGACGGAGCGGTCAAAGCGGCCCTCAGACCAAGCCTTTGCGGCACGAGCGTGGGAGAGTGCTGCCATCTCGTCGAGGGACTCACGGTCAAAGCCGTCGAGCGATGCAATCAGGTCAGCGGAAATACCCTGCGGGACGAAGTCGGTCGCAAACGAGACCTGTGCGTCCATCGCCATTGCACCGCCGTCGGACATCATTGGCACGCGGGACATGGACTCGACGCCACCGGCGAGGACGAGCTCGTCCATGCCGGAGCGGACTTTCTGAGCAGCCAAGTTGATGGCGGAGAGGCCGGAAGCGCAGAAGCGGTTGATCTGGACACCGCCGGTGCGGTACGGCAGACCTGCGGTGAGTGCTGCGGTCCGGGCAATGTCCGCACCCTGGTCGCCGACCGGGCTGACGCAGCCAACGATGAGGTCGCTGATGCGTTCTTCATCCAGGTCCGGGAAGCGGTTGCGAATTTCGTCGATGAGGCCGACGAGAAGTGATACCGGGCGTACCTCGTGGAGGGAGCCGTCCTTCTTGCCCTTGCCGCGCGGGGTGCGAATTGCCTCGTAGATGAAGGCTTCGCCGCCCGGCTGAATGGTGGCGGAAGTCATGTGTTTTTACCTCACAGATTCGTCGTAAAGTGTCGTGCGTCACTCTATAACGAATGGCGGATTGCCGGGGGTGATTTGAGGGGTGCTGGGGAGAAAGTTGACTCCCTGTAGTCTCCCACCTGCGGTTATGTGAGAAACCGGGGGTAATTACATAAGTATTTTTAGGTGGCGATTGTGGCTCCTCCAATTCTCCTAGACTTGGCTCATGAGCGACTCCCGCATCGACTACATCGAGTTCCCCGCCTCTTCCGTTGAAGAACTGAACACAGTCCGCGACTTCTTCTCATCCGTTTTCGGCTGGACCTACGCCATGTACGGCGACGACTACGCCGACACTGGAGATTCCGGCACCGCCAGTGGCGTTAACGCCGAGGATCCAACGCGCGCAATCATGCCACTCATCCGGGTGTCGGATCTGGATGCCACATACGAGCAGGTCAAGGCGTCGGGTGGCACAATTACGAAGGAACCGTACGACTTCCCAGGCGGTCGTCGCTTCTACTTCACGACGCCCGCAGGTCACGAGCTCGGCGCGTGGACTCCAGTCGAGCCTGCGTAGTGACGATCCGGCCTGCAGCAATTGCTAGCACTGCATTTCTTGCTATCCCTTCGCTGCCTGACCCCGCTTCCAATATCCCATGAACGACACCTGCTTCCTCGGGACGTGGCATTCCTTCACCAGCAGCCTCCGCATCCGAATCACCGCTGAAGACTCACCTGCAATCCAAAAGTAAGTCCCGGTTAGCCTCGGATTCGGAGATTCGGTGTTGGCCTTGTCTTCGCCGCTGGAATTGGAAATATCTTCACCCGACTGTGAATAGCTTGGGGTCTCCCACACCAGAAAGCTGGGGTCATCCTCGCCCGTCGACGTAGTGGTCGCCGCCGTATTCCCCTCGAGAACGTTTGACAGTGCTTCTTGTGAGACCGGGCTTAGCGCATTGCTGACAAGCTTCACCAGATTGGAGTACAGCAGCTCGCCCGAAGTGTCGTGCTCATCGTCCGCTCGCGCCAGCCACTTCACCGAGACTCCAGATGGCACCTCTAGCTTCTGGGCATCGCTTGTACATGGAACCTCAATAAACACTTCTCCCTGCACTCCCGCTGGCCATTCCTCCAGGGTCTTCGCAATTGCAGGTAAGGCAGTTTCATCTCCAAGCATCACGATGCGACTACTAGCTCCAGGGGCGAATTCGATGCCGCTGCCGGATTCATCATCTCGTGTCGGTGCGATGATGAGCAGCTCATCGCCGATCTGTGCCTTTGAAGCCCATGCAGACGCTGGCCCAGCGGCATCGGGGTGTAGCACGAAATCGATGTCGAGTTCATCGGGAGCGTCGTCTGGCAAGTTGCGCCGAAAAGCGCGGATGGAATACGTGCGGACATAGCCGCGAGTGTCGGGGTCAAGGGTTTTCCAGGTGGCGAACCAATTCTCCTCCGGCAGCTCTGGAAGCTGACCAGCGGCTGGGATAATGACTTTGATACGGAGGTCCCGAATCGTGTCCTTCGGCCCGACATTCTCCACGTCGTGAAGTGTTATGCGCTGAAAGTGCGGGGAAATCTGTTGCGTGCGGGCAACGCGGACGCGGTGTGGCTGGTATCCCATGGGAATCCTTAAATCTGATGAGTTACTTACATCTACTGAGCTAGTACTGGGCTAATTTCGAGTGGTGGCGCCCAATGGGCGTAACCGTGGGTAGCCCTGAGACCGGATCGGTAATAATCAGCGATTCGAGGTCGAACGCCTCCCGGGTCAGCTCTTGTGTGAGCACGTCGACAGGCGCTCCTGCGGAATGCAGTCGTCCGTCGCGCATGGCGACGAGAACATCCGAATACCGAGCAGCCAGGTTGAGGTCGTGCAGCACCATGATGATGGTGGTGCCTCGGCGTTGATTGAGATCAGTTAGTAGATCCAGGACTTCTAGTTGATGTTTTAGATCTAGGTAGGTTGTAGGTTCGTCGAGAAGCAGCACATCGGTTTGTTGTGCGAGTGCCATTGCAATCCACACACGTTGACGCTGGCCGCCGGAGAGCTCTTCGACGCACCGCCCTGCGAGGTCTGCGACTCGGGTAGCTTCCATAGCTTCGGTGACGATGTCGTAGTCGGCTGAACTCCAGCGACCCAGAATTCCCTGGTAGGGGGTTCGACCACGGCCGACTAAGTCTGCGACAGTGATGCCGTCAGGAGCGATAGGGGTCTGCGGAAGCAGTCCGAGCCGCTTTGCCAATTCGCGGGAAGAATAGGAACCTAGCTCCTTGCCGTCCAGCTCGACGGATCCAGCTGATGGCCGAATCAAACGAGCTAGCGTACGTAGAAACGTTGATTTGCCACAACCATTTGGTCCGACAATCGAAGTAATCTTGCCTGCTTCGAATGACAAAGTCAGGTCTTTCACAATGGGTTTTTCCCCATATCCAGAAGTAAGGGACTGAGCATTCAGTTGTGCGGACACGGTGAGTGACTCCTTGGTTTGATGAACAAAGCGCAGCTATCGAGATGTTCTGACGAGCAGATAGATCAAAAAGGGTGCTCCGAGCGCGCCGGTAATAACTCCGACGGGATAACGCGTGCCGAAGAGGTATTGGCCGGCTAAATCTGCGACAAGCACCAAGAATGCTCCAACCAATCCAGATGGCACTATGAGGTTCGCGCCGGGCCTAAAGATTCGCATCGCGATCGGGCCTGCCATGAATGCGACAAATGAGATTGGTCCGGTTGCGGATGTCGCCACTGCGATGAGCATGACGGCGCCGACAATAAGAGCTCCGCGAAGCAGGTTCACGCGCAGTCCGAGTGAGGTGGCGATGTCGTCGCCAAGCTCCAAGATTGATAGCCTGTGCGCACCAATCAAGAGCAGCGGTGTTACGACAAGAACGGTAATAACCAGCGGTAATCCGCGCTCCCACGAGATGTTATTCAGCGATCCAGTCAACCAACGTGTGGCCGTCGGCAGATCCCACGCGGAAGCCTTCGACAGCACGTAGGTGGTCCATGCCTGCAGCATCGCCGCAATGCCGATTCCCGTCAGGATCAGGCGAGTGCCGGCAAATCCCGATTTCAACGCCAGCAGGTAGGTCAGAGCGGCCACGCTTAACGACGCCATCAGCGCCACCGTTGACACGGCAGTCTGAGAGGCCTGAAACAGCACAATCATGGTCGAACCAGCAGCGGCCGCACCAGCGGAAATACCGATAATGTCCGGTGAGGCTAACTGGTTTCGCAGCATCGTTTGGAAGATTGTTCCTGATACGCCAAACGCGAAGCCGGCGACAATTGCAATCGTGGCGCGTGGTAGGCGTAGCTCTCCCACTGTGAAAGATGCCCCGGGGACGGTGTCACCGCGAATGACGCCGATGACATCGGCAAGGGAATAGAAGGAATCTCCAAGCATGAGACTCAGCAGCCACAGTACGGCCGTAATCGCTGCTAGAACCAATAATGTGAGCGTAAAACGAATTCGGGCGTGACCGCGTTGTTCTTGGATAGCGGTCGCTAATTCGCTGGCCCTATTCTGCGGGCGCGTTTCGGGGGCGAGGTTTGTCATAGTTCCCGCATCCTTGTCTGTCGCACGATCCAAATAAACAGTGGAGCTCCGAGGAAGGGCATGATGATGCCGACAGCAATCTCGGATTGGTCACCGACGAGGCGCCCGACGGTGTCAGCAAGCGTGAGCAATACTGCTCCTGCCAGAGCGCTTGCTGGGATGAGAACGCGGTGGTCGGTTCCAAGGATCATCCGGAGTACGTGGGGGACGATGAGACCGACGAAGGCAATCGGACCGGTGACGGCAGTGGTGGTCCCGCAGAGCAGCACCGCGCCGAGTGTTGCCAGGACTCGCGTGCGGGTTAAGTTGATGCCGAGGCTGGTGGCGACATCATCGCCAAGGGAGAGTGCGTTGAGGCCGCTGCTGGTTAAAAAGACGATGACGAACCCGAGCCCAAGTAACGGGAAAGCGACCGTCAGTGATTCCCACTGCGCACCGCTGACGGAGCCGATTTGCCAGTTGCGGAATTCGTCCATGACATCGGCGCGCGGCAACAAGATGGCGCTGGTCAAGCTAGATAGGGCGGCGGCCGTGGCAGCTCCAGCAAGAGCTAGCTTGAGTGGAGTGGCTCCGCCGTGGCCGATTGATCCCACGCAGTAGACAAACACTGCAGCTGCGAAGGCGCCCATTGACGCAACTAGCATTGTCGGCAGTGTGCGACTGATGTTGAAAAAGGTGATACCGATAACAACTGTTAGAGAAGCGCCAGCAAGAACGCCGAATATTCCGGGGTCCGCAAGCGGGTTTCGAGTAACAGCTTGAAAGGCTACGCCCGAGGTGGCGAGCGCTGCACCCGCGCACAGTGCCAGCACGGTACGCGGAATGCGTGTCCACGCTGCAGCTTCTCCCGCGGTGTCGGTAGCTCCACCTAAGGCGGAAAGCGCCTCGGTGAACGTAATACTGCGTATGCCGAACATAACCGCCAGGACCACCGATACCAGTCCAAGTATCAGCAAGAGAACAAATACAGCTGACTTGGTGGTCGTCGAAGGAGGGGGAGTGGGCTTTGTTGAAGCAGCATGGACTGAGGTTGGCACTATTACTTCTTCAATCCTTCGTTAAGCGCTGCGAAGTAACGGTCGATGCCCCAAGGGATGGAGAGCGGTGAGGGGTTCGAGGCGGCTCCTAGCGGGCCATCTTCAAGGAAGGCAATGTTGCCGTTCTTCACCGCCGGAATCTTGGAAAGCAGTGGATCCGCCTGCATATCCTTGACGTTTTTTCATCCTCGGCTTTATCGCCCGAGGAGTAGGAGATGATGACATCGACGTCATCGAATTGCTCCGGGTTCTCAGTGGAGACTTCAACCCAGAACTTGTCAGCAGTCTTGGACTGTTCCTCGACGATCTTCGGTGCTGCAAGACCGTGGTTTACAAGGAATCCCATGCGTGGATCTTCGGTGGAGTAGAAACCAAGCTTTGATGGGTCGGAGCTGCCACCGAAGGAGGTAAAGAGTGCTTTCTTGCCCTTGAGGTTCGGGTACTTCTCAAGAGCGTCGGCAATAGTGGTGTCCAAGTTCTCGGACAGCTTCTTGCCCTCATCGGCCTTGCCGATCGCCTTGGAGCTAATCAGAATCATGTCTTCCAATGATGTGCCCCATGCCATGTCGGGGTAGGCAATGACAGGCGCAATCTTGGAGAGCGTGTCGTAGTCCTCCTGAGAAATTCCGGAGTAAGTAGCAAGAATAATGTCAGGCTTTGTGTCTGCGACCTTTTCAAACGGGATGCCGTCGGTTTCATCGAAGAGCACCGGCTTCTTGTCGCCGGAATCTGCGCCGAGTTCCTTCAGCTTGTCTTCAACCCACGGGAGGATGCCATCGCCGTCATCGTCACCGTAGGTGGCCTTGCTCATGCCAACGGGCACTTGTCCCAGAGCAAGCGGTACTTCATGGTTCGCTCAGCCGACAGTCGCGATTCGCTGCGGTGCCTCTTTGATAGTGGTCTCGCCGAACGCGTGCTTGATGGTCACAGGGAGCTGTGTGTTGGCGTCCGAGGCGCTGACACTACTGGCGTTGTTTTCACTGCTCGTGTCGCTGCTTCCGCAGGCTGCCATGGTGAATGCGATGGCTCCGCTGGCCACCGCGATTGTCAGGGTCCTGAAGGTTTTGTTCATGTAGGTCCTTTGTTTGTGCGAAGAGTCTCGTTGAGTACTCCCGAGCCCAGCATTCTACCGAATGTCGGAAACAGTAACAAAGGGCAGGCTATCCTAAAAGCAGGGGTGGTATTGGGGGGCTAGGGTGACGGTTTGCGTTCAGGGGCTCTAAAGGCTTCCTCTATGAACCCCCTACCGCTTCCGCAGCACCAACACCAGGTTCGACACCGCGAACTCGCGCAGCACCGGCACGTGCACCATCCACCAGGCCCACCACGGGTGGTAGCGCGGGAAAGCGGCCAGCAGCTCGCAGTCGCCGGCCTCCGCGGCAGCGCGCGCCCACTTCAATCCTTCACCGCAACCGACCTTGAACAGGGACTCGCCAAAATAGTTCTTCGGTCGCTTGCCGTGCTTCTTCTCATACATGCGCCGCGCGCGGTCGCCACCCAGGTAATGCGTCATCCCCATCTCGTGGCCGCCGAACGGGCCGTACCAAATGGTGTACGAGTAAACGACCAGTCCGCCCGGCTTGGTTACACGCAGCATTTCCTCGCCCATCGTCCATGGCTCGGGCACGTGCTCGGCGACATTCGACGAGTACGTCAGGTCAAACGCGTCATCGCGAAACGGCAGTTCCAGCCCCGATCCGCGTACCGACGACTCCAGCTTGATACCCGCCGCCGCCATCTCGCCCACATCGGGTTCGCAGGTGTAATATTCCACGCCACGCTGGGCAAATGCTCGGCCAAAGTACCCAGGGCCGCCGCCGACATCAAGGATGCGCTTGCCACGCAGTGCGGTATTCGTCGTAACGCTTGACGACGTGCCCCCTGTGTCCGTCGACCCCGCCGCACCATCCGCCCCAGCTGCGATGCCTTCCAACAGGCCGATGGTGTCCTCAGCCAGGTGCCCGTAGAAGATATCGGGATCGGTTTGCTCGTATTTGAAGTCGTTGAGCAGCCCGAATGAGCGCGACAGCGTAGCAAAGCTGCGCAGCTCTTTCAGAGCGGGCGGGACGATAAAAGCGGGAAAGCGAAAGCTGGTCACGTCAAACAATCTAATGGACTGGTTGGGTTTGGGAGTATGGATTTGAGCTAAAGCGGCAACGAAAGCCGCGCCGAGCGTTAGGCTCATATTGTTATGAAAATCTTACTGTTGTGTTGGCGCGACACTGGTCACCCCGAAGGTGGAGGTAGTGAGCGCTATTTGGAGCGCGTCGCAGGTTACCTTGCCGACCAAGGTCACACCGTGGTGTTCCGCACGGCCAGTTACCCAGACGCACCAGCCCTTTCGCGTCGTGATGGCGTGACGTTCTCCCGCGCTGGTGGAAACTTCTCCGTCTATGTGCGCTCCTGGACCGCGATGCTGGGTGCGCGATTTGGCGTGGGCCCAATTGCCAAGGTGCTCGGCGGCAAGCCGGATGTCGTGGTCGACACCCAAAACGGTGTCCCCTTTTTCGCGCGGATTTTCTCCGGCGCACCGACGGTGCTGCTAACACATCACTGCCACCGCGAACAGTGGCCAGTGGCAGGGCCGATTATTAGCAAGCTTGGGTGGTTCATCGAGTCGCGTCTGTCGCCGATGATTCACCGCCGCTGCCGCTACATCACAGTTTCCGAGCCAAGTGCCGCTGAACTGGTAGAACTTGGAGTGTCGCCGGGGCGCATCGCGGTAATCCGCAATGGTGTGGACCCGATTCCGGAGGAGTTGCAGTCGACCGAAATCATGGCGGACCTATCCGAGTGCGACGGTCCAGCACCGCATTTGGTGACGCTGTCGCGATTGGTTCCGCATAAGCAGATTGAGCACGCCATCGATGTGCTTGCAGATCTTGTACAAGATCGTCCAGGTGCGATTCTCGATGTTATTGGCTCGGGGTGGTGGCACGACAACCTCGTGGAATATGCCCGTGACAAGGGCGTTTCGGACCACGTCGTCTTCCACGGGCAGGTCACCGAGGCGGACAAACACCGCATCCTCTCCAAGGCGTGTCTGCACCTGATGCCTTCTCGCAAGGAGGGTTGGGGGCTCGCCGTCATCGAATCAGCGCAGCACGGCGTGCCGACGGTCGGTTATCGCTCCTCGGCGGGCTTGCGCGATTCGGTCAACGACGGCGAAACTGGCCTGCTGGCCAGCGATGAAGCTGACCTGATTGCCAAGACACGACAGATTCTCGATAACGGCGAACTGCATCGCGCAATGTCCAAGGCCTGCGTCGCCCGTGCCGCGGAATTTGGCTGGGACAAGACCGGTGAGGCAGTTCTGAATGTCTTGGAAAACCCAACACTGGATAAGTTGCTACCTGCGGCGGGGCAGTAGCGCTTCCATTACTCCAGTCAGTAGCCCCGCCAGCAGCCCAGCGAGTAGGCAAAGAGTCCAGATTCCAAAGGCTGTCCACGCAGCTGCATAGGCCCCCTGGCTTGGTTGTGTGGCCGGCTCGATAACGCCGGGAACATGGTATAGCTGCAGGTCAGGTGTTTCATAGACGGGGTCTAACGCTGCCACAATGTCAGCGGAGTCGCCGAAGTTGCCGGGCGAATTCTCCACTAGGACCCAGCCAACGCCTTGGTCTCGAAGACTCTGGAGCGCAGACTCAAGCTCCTCGTGTCTCTTCGCACCACCGAGCAGCGTGCGCTCAACGGTTGTGGCTCCCTCGCCAGACACCGACTGCCCAGAGACAATCAGTTCGCCAGAGCTCACCACCGGAGCGGGCAAAATCTTCGTAGCCGGGTCGAGGACAGGACGCCCATTAATAATGCGGTAAGAACCGGCAGGTAGAACCGCAACGCGATCGTCGTCAAGCGCGACCACGCCGGAAACCGCCGACCAGCCCTCCCATGACGGAATGGGGCGAAGTGGAGCGACATCGGCGGGCAGCGTGGGGACAGCGGCGATGATGATGAGCGCGCTGACGCCAGTAGCCAACCACTGGCCGATATTGGCGGTGGCCCCGCGAGCGCGGCGTGCCAGGTATTCCGCACCGCTTGCGGCGAGGATGACATAGGCGGGGACGGCGAGCGCGATCCACTTTTGCGTATCACGAAGCAGGCCCGCGCCCGGGATGTGCTCCAGCGCCCAACCCATCATCAAAATGCCCGGCGTTGTTGCGGCGAGAGCGACGAGCATGATGGCCGTGGCGCCAGTGATAATCAGCCCCCGCCAGCGCTCTTGCGAATGCCAGGCACGACGGAATCCCAGGCCCATAAGCACCAGGAGTGCCAGCACCATAATCGCCGAAAAACCAACCTCGCGCGTCAGTGGCACAGCCTGCTTATTCCAGATGCCACCCAATCCCAACAGGCTGCCGAGCGTGCCGACGTGTGCCTCTGCTCTGGCCGCAAATGCGGCAGCGCCAGCCGCATCGGAGGACCCAGCTGCACTCGGGTTCAGCAAAGATGCCACTAGCCACGGTGAACTGACCGCTACTGTTGTGGCCACAATCCAAGCGCGGTCGCGGTTATTGCGAGCGGTAACAATGCCGGTGATACCAGCCAAAAGGGCACCGGTCGGCGTGAGACCCGCAGCGGCAATTGCGCTGGTGCGCCACAAGGCACTACCCATCTGCGTTGCCAGAACAACTGCCGGAAGCAGCAATACGGCGATGACCAGTGACCACTGTCCCTGGAGCAAACGCTCGACCACAAACGGGTTCCAGAGCAGCATCGTCGGTGCAATCAGCTGGCTGGCCAAGCTCGGAGTCATGGGTACAAGGCCCGCACCGGATGCGCTACTGGTGCCCGAGCCGTGGCGAGTGAACCTGCGGGCGAGCTCAGCAGCTGCAAGACCACCAATCAAACAGGCGCCCACCATGCCGAAGCGCACCCAATGGCTGGCATCCACAAAGTAGCCCAGTGCCCACAGTGCGGTGTCCTGCGGAACAGCTCGTGCCGCAGCGGGGCCGAGTCCCAGGGCCGCGTCGGTAAGCGGTGGGTGATTGGGGATGACCATGTCGCGCAGCAGAAACATCGGTGCCCCAAAGCGACCATCGGCCGGGGCCTTGTGGGGCACAAAGAGCGGCCAGCACACGGCAGCGGTCAGCAGGAGAATCCACGACAACACAAAAACCCAGGCGACTCGCTCCGAATGAGAGCGAGCCGACTGGGTCAGAGTAGTGCGGAAACGTTGTGTCACGTGCCCTATATTAAATTATTTTTCGCTTTCCTCAGTGAAACTTAGGGTAAGCGAGAGCCTGTGGCACCGTAGTTTGGCGTCTTAGGCGGACTTGCTGCGAACACGGAAGCCAATCACGATGAGAACCAGGCCGAGGATACCGAGGATCCACGGTGCGACAGTGCCGCCGATAGTCAGCGACTTACGTGCTTCCTTAGCGCGGTCCATCTGGCGGCCCTTGGAGCCTTCGTCCCACTGAGCGGTGTACTTCATCGCGGTACGGTTCTGCTCCTTGGCTTCCTTCTCACGGCCAGCCTTGGAAGCAATTTCTTCAGCTTCCTTGTCGTCCTTGGCGTAGAACATGAACATCTCTTCAGTACCGTTGACGATCACGCCAGAAGTCGGCTCGACGCGGACAGTACGGACGTTGGTGTAGTAACGATCCAGCTCGACGTCGTCGTCACCCTCCAGGCCCCACTTGTGAGCCGGGAAGCTCAGGCGCATGGAAGCCAGCGAGGACTTGTCAGCCTCAGTGAGCTTGCGGCCGTCGCGAGTGAAGTGCTCGGTCAGGGACTCGTAGAGGTTCTGCGGCGGAATGGTCATGGAGTACTTGTAGACCTTGACGCCATCCTGAGTTTCCTCACCGACGAAGTCAATCTCGAAGTTACGCATCGCCTGGACGTCGTAGTACGGGTAGGACTTCTTCTCAGCACCAAACGGGAACTGGTACTGGATGCCCGGACGGGTGAACGTCGGCGGCTTGGTGTCCGAACCACCCTGCGGTGCGTTAATAGCAACGCTGGAGATCGGGTCATCTACCGGGTACGCAGTGCTGCGGTCAACAGTGATGCGGTCGAGGGTCGCATTGATGAGGTTCTTCGGCTCTTCGCGGTCATCGCGCAGCAGAGTGGTACCGACCTGGAGAGTTGCAATCTTGTCGTCAGCCGGCTCCTCAATCTCAACGTGGCGCTTCGACTGCATCGGAGTCTTGTCGTTGATGAAGCAGTGGACCGGGAGATCGCGCTTCTCTTCGTCCGTCTCTGCCTTGCAGCGCGGGTCATTCTTGCGGTTTGGCGTTGGCTCATTCTTGCCCAGCTGGCTGGAGTCCAACAGAGTGCCGTCGCGCACCTCCGTGATGGTATCGCTCACAGTGTCAAGTGGGATGACCCGGAGGCGAGGCACCAGGAAGGTTGGCAGAAGGACGGCAATGACAATCAATGCAGCACCGATAATAATCAGTGCATGTCCGAGAGTTCTCTTCATCAGCGGATAGTCCTTTAACTGTACGTAACTTTCTGCTGCAAAACCTAGCAGGAAGTTAGGAGTTATGTGGTGTGTTTTTTAAAAATAACTTGTCGGGAAAACAAAAGAGTTTTGGAAAAACCGGCCTGAACAGGACTTATTTCATAATAAAATACAAGTGATTTTACTCATTCCGGTATCCGTGTAAGAAAGTACTATGACGTCCAAGGCATATGCGGCAGCGCCAAACGCTGGGCAAGACACAGTGTCGAGCTCTGTGCCGAACTCTACGCCGAACACTGTATCCAGCTCGGGATCCAGCACTGCATCGAGCTCTGCCACCACATTCCGCCCAGGCTTCCTGCCTTCGCTGGAGGGCCTGCGAGCTGTGGCTTCGATGGGCATCATCGGCACGCACGTCGCATTCCAGACCGGGCATGATGTGGGAGCCCTGTGGGAGCGCATCCTCGGCCGCTTCGACTTCTTCGTGGCCGTTTTCTTCGTGCTGTCCGGATTCCTGTTGTGGCGTTCTCACCGCTCGGGTTACGGCGGAATTCCCCGTCGTAAAGCATTGTCCGATGCCGACGGCGGACGGAAGAAGAGCTGGGCGAAGTACTACAAGAAGCGCGTCGCGCGCATTATGCCCGCGTACTGGGTGCTAGTGCTTATTGTGCTCATCGCACTGCCGGTGGGGCGCGGCGCGGATCTCAAGATTTGGCTAACAAATCTGACGCTGACACAGGTGTATTTCTCCGGCTCGCTGCACGGTGGGTTGACGCACCTGTGGTCGTTGTCGGTGGAGGTCGCGTTCTACATCTCGCTGCCGCTGTTTGCCATTGGGCTTAGCCGGTTGGACCCGCATCGCCAGCAGGGGCGCCGCATAGTGGCAATTTCCCTGCTTGCGATCTTGAGCTTCGGCTGGCCCTACCTGCCACTGCCGTACCCAGAAGGCGTTAACCCGCATATTCAGCCGATTGCCTACTTTTCCTGGTTCGCAGCTGGCATGATTCTCGCCGAGCTGGAATCGCTCCAGGGCGTCGATACCGATGCCGCCCGCGCGAAGGTGGAGACCATGCAGCGCTGGGCACGCCGCCGTTCGCTGTGGCTGGCGATCGCCGTTGGTGCGCTGGTTCTGGCTTCCTACCTGGGTCCCGAAGGGCTAGTCGAGCTCACCAACTGGGAATTCACCCGCCGCCTGCTGTGCGGTCTGGTCTTCGGTGCCGCCATCATCGGCCCCTGGACGATAGCGCCGGAGTCTCGCTTCCTTGAACACCCCATCATGCAGGCGCTAGGGCGCTGGTCGTACGGTATCTTCCTCTGGCATGTGGCGATGCTCTCCATTGCATTCCCGCTGCTTGGCGTGAAGCTGTTCACCGGACATCTGCTCAGTGTCACCATTGTCACGGTCGCACTGTCGATTCCGGTGGCCGCCGCCTCCTACGCGCTCGTCGAGGAACCTGCCCGCCGCTTCTTCGCACGCGTCTGGGTCAACCGCTAACGGCTTTTAATCAGCGGTGTTGTCGGTGTCGCTAGCATCTCTGTCGGTGTCGTCATCAGCACCGCTACCGGAAAGCATCGAGCAGCACGCCACGATTGTCAGCGCCGCCGTCAGCAGTAACTGAAGCGGCCAGCCGGCACCGGCGTAGTCATCCTTTGGCCATGGGTTCGCCGCCAGCACCAAGCCCGCAATCGACATCGTCGCAGCAAGCGCCACAATTAGTGCGTTTCGCACGTTCAGCCATGGCTTGACGACGTCCCCACGCTTCCGTGCCCAGAAAACCGCACCAAGGGTAGCGGCAACCACGACGAGGGCAACGACCACACCAGGCCAGCTGGATACCAGGGTCACTGTCGCGGCAGCCGCAATGCCAATAGCCGCCCGCGGCAAGTCATTGCCCAGCGAAGATACGGAAATCGGGGCGGTGAGAGCGAATCGTCGCCAAGCGAAAGCCAGCCCCACAGCGACCAGTGCGTACACAGCTGCGAGTGCGCCGCCTGCGAGGATTCCAGTACGCCAGGTCTGCTGCGGTGGATAGGTCAGCTCGACTGCACCACCAATTCCAGCCGGAATTGTCCAACCCTGCTGCCAACCAGAGACCGTTACCGGCTTCATGGCGGCACCTCCGACACGAAGCTCGTGGCCGGCATTGACAGAGATTGGCAGCCACACGATGCGATCGTGGTCGGCAGGGTCAATAGGACTGTTCAGGTCGATTGGCGTGGCTTTCTGCTGCTCGGCTGACGGCGCGAAGTAGCCAGTCGAGGTGAGCGATACCCAATCGGACTTGGCATCGATGCGCCATGGCCCCGGCGAGAGCTCAATCTCTTCACCACAGGTCAGCTCGCGGTGATCAGAACCGTCACCTCGTTGGAGGCTGGCCCACGGGTCTCCGATGCTGCTGCGGCAGGTATCAGCATCGACCTTCACCTTTACCGGCTTCGGAACGGTGAACAGGCGCACCAGCGTGCCCTCGTGAATCTCCTGGCCAAAGACCCAACGCTGAGCCAGCGACGAGGAATTCGGTACCACCGGGACACGAACCGGCGTGAGGTCCTCTGCTATATCCTCGGCGGAAAGTCCCGCCTCTTCATCGGAATCGGAGTTGGTGGATTCGAATGCGTCGAAGCCAGTGTCCCGCTTTGGAATCACCAGTCCTAGCTCGGAGATAGCAAACCCCACAGGAGCAATCTTTGCTGTGATGCGCACAGATGTGGTCTTGCCGCCGGGCAGCGGAATGTGGGTCGTCTCACCCGGGACCAACTGTACGGAGCTGGAAGCCGTATCGGTCTGGATGCGCAGTTGCGCCGGAACGCGAGCACCGGTCAGGCTGAGCACTGCGTTATCGGTCGGTTCCTTCCACGACAGCTTGACCCACTCAGCCTGACTCTTGCCTGCCAGGGGTTCCCACCAGGTAGAGGTGTCGCCGTCGAGCATTGCGTTGACCGAGTGGTCAGCCGATGCACCACCGACGTTGTATGGCTCAGAGGCCGACGATGAAACCTCAATTGTGGCGCGACCCGTTGCTGTCTGCGTCAGTGGCAGTCCCGCGACGGGGTAGTCCGGAACGAGGTTGCGGACATATGAGTCCTCGTCTTCGGCCAGGATTGCCGACTCCGCTCCGACGACTTCACCATAGTTGCGGCCGCGGCGTGCGGGAGTGTCGGTGACAGTGCCGGCGTTCTTACCGGACAGGATGCGCACCGGGGCATCGGAATCGACCTCATCAAGCCGCGGGAGCACTTCAGGACCACCGGCGACCAGCGGCACCTGTGTAGTGTCCACCAACCGCGGCGAAAGGGCGTGATTGCGCAGCTCCTTCGGGCCCGCGCCCCAAATCTGGATAGCGGTATGGCCGTCCTCGTCCGTGAACTCCGCCACCTTTTCCATGGTCGGGGAGTCCTGCAGCGTGGAGGTGATGGCGCGCGGCGAATCGCCCCTCGAGGTAACTCTCAAGTCGTGGCGGACCAGCACATAGCCGATGCCATTGTTGCGCAGGGTGGCATCCAGTGCCGGTACCTCGCGGCCCCGAGTCAGCGAATTGCGCAGACCATCGAGGCCGCGAATCGCCTCTGGGGGTACTAGCGGCACGGTATCGCGGACGGCCCAGGGCACGTCGGCAAGCGGCTGGAGCGGTTCGTCGCGAGTATTGCCCCATGTCTGATCAGCAAACGGAGATGACGGCATCACCAGCGTGCGGGTGTCCTCGCCCTGCTCATTCAGCCAGTCGGCCGCTTCGTGCCAGTAGCCCGGAACCTCGGAAAAACCGCCTGCCGGAGCGAGACGGGCGCTCCACGCAGGTGCGGTGGCACTGGCGATAACCACCAGAACCAGCATCGATGCGATAGCGCGCGGGTGCTTCTCAGGGTGCAGCCACTGCTGCCAGCCAGTGGCTGCTGAATCGCTCGCCGTCTCGTTCTTGTGCTCGTTCGCCGGCTCTCGCCACGGCCATGGCAGCTGGGCTGTCGCATGAGCGAAGCCGATAACAAGTGGCAGGCGCACAATTGTGTCGAATTTGTGCAGGTTGCGTACTGCTGCGAGCGTGGAATCGAGCACCTCTCGAGCCGATTCCCACACCAGCCCGAATGGCTCCGTCCAGGCCGCCACGATGACAAGCCCGATCAGCAGCATCATCAGCCACATCCGACGCAGCGGCAGTGAGCGCATGACCAAGCCAAGCAGACCAATCGCCGCCACAGCCAGAGTGGCGTAAATGAGGATGGGCTCCGCGACCAGAGCATTTCCGCCGACTCGCTCGAAAGAGACAAACGGGGTCCACGAAGTGGAGCCGCGGAGCGTTTCGCCGAGACTCAACCAACGAGTGGTCACGCCGGAGGACTCAATGTAGTCCGTAAACGGTGGCGAGTACTTGCCCAGCAGTAGTAGAGGCACAATCCACCACATGCTGACCGCTGCACACGCAGCCAGCCAACCGCCGAGCATCGCCCACGCACGCCCGCGACGAGGCCCCGTAAAAGCGAAGAAGAGCAGCATTAGACCTGCGGGGATGCAAGCCGCCGCTGTACTGACCGCATTGACCGCGCCAGTGCACAGTACCGCTAGACCGGACAGCAATACGGCGCGGGCAGTCGCGCGCCAGGGCAGTTCCTCGCGCCGGGCCGCGACCCGCAGGAGCGGAAGCAGAATCCACGGTGCCAGCGCTACGGGCCAGGTCTCGGACGAAATCGCGCCCAACGTCGTAATCACCCGCGGCGACAACGAGTACAACAACGCCGCCAGTACGCGAGAGGTATGCGTGCCGACGCCTATAGCTTCAGCCACGCGATATGCGCCGGTAAAAGCCAAGCAGAGAGTAAGACTCCACCACAGCGCCTGGATGATCCAGCCGGGCGCTAATACATCGGGCAGCAAACTGAACAGGGCGAAGAATGCGCCCTGTGGAAAGAGATAGCCATATGCCTGGTTTTGAAGCTGTCCCAGCGGCATGGTGTCTGACCACATGTTGAGCGAGGCGGACAAAAACCCGATGGGGTCTTCTGTCAGGTCGTGCTTTGTGTCAGCGACAGTCTTGCCGGGGGACTGGATGAATGCCAGCAGGCACAGCAAAACCCACCAAGGTACAAGCACGCGCTTACGCGCTCGAACAAAGGTGGGCATAGCGTTAAAGGAGGGTTAGCGTTAAAGACTTAACGCTGACCGTACTCGACACCGCCAAGCAGAGCGTCATCGGTGGAAACAGCCTGTGCTTCCGGAATTCGGTCTTCGGTCAGAGCCTGGCCGATGCCGAAGATAGCGGCACCACCGAGAAGGGCGCCAATGAGCGCCGAGGCCAGGGCAGGGCCAACGCTACGACGCTGCTCGGAATCAGTTTCGTATGCCATGTTGAGGACTCCTCGTGTGCATTAAGTCAATACTGTTTATAAAACTACACTCTGTGACATCTGTAAACCAGTGAAACAGCTGGGAATCTCTCCCTGCCTTGAATTTTGGGTGGTTTCAGCGGTCATTGAGTTTCTTAGTTGAGAGATTAACCCATTTTCTATCAGCTAAGTAAGTTTTTAAAAATTTTCTAGAAATTATTCCTTTTCCCCGGGAACGACGAGGACCGGGCGGCCAGCATTCTTCAGCAACGCGTCAGAGGTCGAGGCGGTAAACAGACCACGCAAGCCAGTCACACCGCGAGTGCCGGAGATAATCACGCCCGCATCGAGGTCGTGAGCTGCATCGACGATGGCCGACCAGATAGTAGTTTCAGTCTCTACCAAGTAGGGCTCCGCGACGAAGCCGGCCTCAGCGGCAATCTGCACACCCTCACGGCAAATACGGACGGCCTCGTCGTGAGCGGGATCGCCGTCTTCAGTAGTGGCGTCCCAGTCGGGCTGCATCATGCCAGAGGCGCCAGCAGTGCGTGCTGCAGCACGCTGTAGAGGCTCCCAGGCCGTCAGAATGTAGGCCTTCTTAACGCGCAGCAGTTTTCCGGCGTAGGCCAGCGCCCGCTTGGCTTCGTCGGAGCCGTCGTAGGCAATGAGCATGGAATCAGAAATCGGTTCAACCATTTTCGAGTTCAATCCTTACGTCAGAGATAGCCGAAAAACTGTCAATAGATACAGAAAAAGAGATGTCGCTGTAATCCAGGATAGGACAACAGCGACATCGAGTACGTCAATCTTTAAAGCTACTCCGAACGAGCGGCTTGAATCAGCTAGAGAGTCATTAACAGGAAGCGGTAACGTCCATTGTTATGGCAGCAGAACAAAATCCAGGGCAACCTCAACCAAAAGCTTCTGGGGCCTCGAAGAATGTCATCGCGCTCAGCGTTCCCGTTCTTGTTATCGCCGTAATCGTTGCGGCGCTGAACTTGCGCCCGAGTATTGCGTCGATTGGTCCGGTGCTCGATCAGCTCCTCTCCGACCTCGGCGCATCCTCCGCCTTTGGTGGTCTGATTACGGCCATTCCGGGGCTCGCGTTTTTCGCGATTGGGTTGTCCGCGGTGTCCGTCGGCAAGCGGATGGGCTTAAGCGGCGCGCTTACACTGTCTGCGACGTTGCTATTCGTCGGCCTTGCGGTGCGCCCGTGGGTGAGCAGCATCTGGCTATTCCTGTTGTTTACCGCGTTGTCGGTTGCGGGCATTGCACTGGGAAATGTGCTGCTACCTGCGTGGATTAAGGTGCACGGCGGTCGCCAAACGGTCGTGCTGATGATGCTGTACTCCAGCATGCTTGCCCTCGGCGGTGGACTGGGGCCGGCGACGGCATTTTTGATTAGCGATTCTCCCGAGACATCTGCAGGTGGTATCGAAATGTGGCGCTGGGCGCTTGCCGCATGGGCAATCACCGCCCTGGTGCAGCTCGTCGTGTGGTTGCCGCTGTGTGCACGCATCGGATTCGACTACCCGAAGGCGCCGGTCAGTGCCTCGGCAAGCACACCAATCTGGAAGTCACCGACAGCCATTGCGCTGGCAGTTTTCTTCGGCGTGCAGTCGATGAACGCCTACGTGCTCATGGGCTGGATGCCGAAAATGCTTATCGACGCAGGCATCAGCGTAAACATAGCCACTGCAGCGTCCATGATTGTTCAAGGGTTGGGCATCATCGGCGGACTGCTGATGCCGCCGCTGATTACACGGCTCCGCACCATGTCCTACGTCGCCTTTGGTCTCGGCTGCCTTTTCTTCCTCGGGTATGCGTTGATGATTCTGATCGACCAGCGGGGAGCGGCGGAAACTGGTGTGGGGTACGCCATTGGCGCTGCATTCCTGCTGGGTGTAGGTGGTTTTTGTTTCCCCATGGCCATCGCGCTGATTCCGGGCCGCACGCGCAGCCATGAGCTGACCGCGCGACTGTCCGGCTTCGTGCAGCCAATCGGCTACATTTTCTCCGCAGTCGGGCCATTCCTGGTGGGTGTGGCCGCTGGAACGACGGAAGCGTGGACGCCGATTCTGGTCGTGCTGCTTGGCACCACGGTGGTGCTAGCAGTGCTTGGGTTGATTGTCGGTCGGCCAACGTACATTGATGACGAACTGGCCGATCGAGGTATCGGCGAAAAGAAGCCGGGACGTATTCAGCTCGACTGAATTTAGGGGAGTTAGCTCCACTGTATTTGGACACGGGCCAACTTAGCTTTGAACCTATGACAAAGAAAACGAATTTAATCGCGCTGGCCTGGAGTTTTATTCTCGGACTGCTGTTCATTCCGGGATTGATTGTCTCCGCTTTTCTTCTGCCCTGGATTCCGCTCATTGGCCGCGGTGCCGATTGGCTCTCCCGCTGGGCAGCATCGTGGTCCGGCACCCCAATCGCCAACCGCGTGACCAATCGCTGGTTCGACATCCGCAACTTCGTCAACCTGCTTGTCCAGTTGGCCATTGGCTTTGTCACCTTCATAGCGTGGGTCGGCGGCGGGTTCACTGTTGGTGTACTTTTTGGCGCACCATTCCTGGTTGATGAAGTGGAGTTTTTCAGCTGGACTCTGACAGACCCCACACAGAAAATCGGTGTTGCCTGGGTTTTCGCCATCGTCTTTTTGGTGCTGACCATCGCCATCAACCTCGGTGCCGGCCTGCTGTCCATTTGGCTCTCCCGCGTCATCCTCGCACCATCCAGCGAGGAAGTCAGCCAGTCCCGCGATGTGCTCATTGACTCCTTCTCAGGCGAGCGCCGTCGCATTGAGCGCGAGCTTCACGACGGTCCGCAGCAGCACCTGACCGCCTTGAAACTCAACATTGCCGCTGCTCGCATGGGTAAGACTGAGGAAAAGGTAGCCGAGGCACTCTCCGCCGCCGACCGCAATGCAACGCAGGCTCTTGCGCAGCTGCGCTCCGTGGTGCTTGGCATTGCCCCGCCAGTGCTTTTCGAAAATGGCCTAGTCGCAGCAGTAGAGGAATTGGCAGCGCACTCTGGCATGGAGGTTTCTGTTCGTGAGGACGGTGTCTCCGACTTCGGCCCGATTGATGAAACCACAGCGCTGCTCGCTTACCACTGCGCAGCGGAGGGGCTGACCAACGCCACCAAGCATGGCCATGCCGATCGAGCTGATATCACTCTCGCGGTTCAGGCTCCGAAGAAGGCGCTCGTGTCCCATCTGGGTACGCTTACGGTCACTGTGCACGACAATGGCGAAGGCCTGGAAAAACCATCGAGTGCGGACGCTGTAGACGTCGTAAAGCATGACAGTGGAACCGGCATTGCGGGCCTGCGCGAACGGGCGGCGGCGCTCGGTGGAACCGTGGAACTCACCAACGCCGACGGTGGAGCCCAATTGCTGCTGGAACTGCCGATTCGCCAAGGAAGGACGCGATGAAAGTACTGCTGGCAGAGGACTCCGTACTCTTGCGCGAGGGGCTGACCGGCCTGCTGCGGGCGCTGGGGCACGAGGTTGTCGCCGTCGGCGATGCAGATCAGCTGCTCGCCACCGCCGAAGAGCAGGCGTTCGATGTCATCGTCACCGATGTCCGGATGCCGCCGAACATGCGTGACGACGGACTGCTCGCGGTTTCCACACTTCGCAAGGACAACCCCGACCAGCCGGTTGTGGTGCTCAGTCAATACGTAGCGGCCAGTTATCTGGATCGCCTGCTGCAGCATGGTGGCTTTGGGTACCTGCTTAAGGAACGCGTCTCGGATGTCGACCACTTCGTCGCAGCACTGGAAGAAGTGCGTGGTGGTGGTACCGTGGTTGACCCTGAAGTGGTCGCAACGCTGCTTACTGCAAAGCAGGACGGCATCGCCGCGCTGACCCCGCGCGAGCGCGAAGTGCTCGACCTGATGGCGCAGGGGCTTAGTAATAAGGAAATGGAAAAGCGCCTGGTGCTGACCGCTGGTGCAGTGAGTAAGCATGTGGCGAATGTGTTTTTAAAGCTCGGCTTCCAGCCGGAGGATAGCAACCGTCGTGTTAAAGCAGTGTTGCGGTGGCTGAGATACACTGCACCGTCGCCGTCGCCGTCGTCGTCGCCGTCGGCTTAGGTTGCGCCCCTGAATCAGCTCCATACCCACGCAAAAGCCCCCGCGCCGACTCCTTCGAAACGGGAGTCGGCGTGGGGATTATGGGTAATTGGTGCTACTCGGATATAAGAAAGGCGAGGGTGGAAGCCTCGTCATCGACGAGACGCAGGCTCCGACCGTGCGGTTGATCTACCAGCTGTTCCTTGATGGGATAGCGATCAGTGAGATTAAAACCGAGCTCGCTGCCCGCAAGATTCTCACCCCGCGCGGGAAAGAAGTGTGGTCAACCTCGACAGTGTGCTCCATCCTGTCCAACGAAAAATACAAGGACGACGCCCTGCTGCAAAAGACGTTCACCACCGATTTCCTTACTAAGAAGATGAAGGTCAACGAAGGCGAAGTACCCCAATACTATGTATCAGGTAATCATGAGCCGATTACCGAACCGCGTATCTGGGATCAGATGCAATACGAACTCGCCACCAGGCATGGCAACATATAGTCAGCGAAAGTCGGGTTGTTCTCCACCCGGCTGGAATGTGCTCGGTGTGGGGCGTGGTATGGGCGTAAAACGTGGGCGTCGAACACGAAATGCAAAGACGCAGTTTGGCAATGCAACCATAAATACACAGACGAACATCCCTGCAGCAGCGCGACGGTGAAAGACGAGCAGATCGAAGCGCTGATTGCGGAAAACCAGCGGTGTGCGCTCGACCAGGACGCCTGCCAATCCGCGTACGCCGAACTCGATACTACCTACCGTAAGACGCTCGCACGTAGAACAAGCCTGGAAAAAGATATCGCAGCGAACACCGCCAAGCACGCCGCCATCACCACAACCCTGAATGATCTGACAGGGGAACCTGTGAGCGAGTTTCACCCCGCACAATGGAGCGCACTTATCGACCACGCCATTGTCACCGAGGACGCGATCCGGTTCGTGTTCCGCACCGGTGAACAGGTGAGGATTGCCCTGAAAGGGTGATGTTCGTATCAGTTGACGTGCACAGTAGACACACCTCCCAGAAATATAGTAAGGTTAGGCATGACTAAGAAGGATGGTGCTTACGTGAACGAAAGTGCAACGGATCGGGTTGTTGAAGGCGAGTATGGGTCGGCGAAGGAAAAATCAGTCGCTGGCCAGAACGCGATCCGTCAGCTATCGCAGCCGGTGAAAGGCAAACTGTTTATCGCGCAGGCCTTAACGTTCGCCTCTGGGGTGTTGGCTATCGCACCCTATGTGGCTTTGGTGGAGCTGGGAGCTGCGCTGATGCAAGACCGGGTGGACCCGGCGCGGGTGAACTGGATCGTGATGCTCCTTGTTTCTGCTTACATGGCGCGGTTGACTTTGTATTTTGTTGCGTTGGGCGTGACGCATTTTATTGACCTGTCGTTGCGTAATCAGATGCGTCGGCAAATTGCCGCCCGAATGTCGACTGCTCCGCTGTCGTGGTTTACCCGCGAGGGCGAAGGGAAGATCCGCAAGACCATTCAGGATGATACGGCCACGGTGCACACAGTGATCGCACACGGGCCGATCGAGAAACTGAACGCAATCGTCTCCCCGCTCGCCTTGTTGGCCTATGCGTTCGTGGTGGATTGGCGGCTCGCTCTGCTGTCGATTGCGACGATTCCGGTTTATGTGGGCATGTATGGCATGTCGATGCGTGGGATGAATGAGAAGACCGCGGAAATGGACACCAAGCTTGCTCAGGTTTCGGCAACGATGGCCGAGTTCGTTGCCGGTATCTCAGTGGTGAAAGCGTTCGGCAAGGTTGGCCAAGCACATAAAGCCTATTTAGATGCAGCTAACGAGTTTTCTAAGCTCTACCGGGCGTGGTGTATGCCGCTGGTGTCGATGTCGGCCGCCTCATTTTCGTGGGTGTCGATCCCGGTGTTGTTGATCGTGAACCTTGGCGGTGGCGCGTTGATGATGAACGCCGGTTGGGTGAGCATCTACGAGGTGATAGCGACGACGTTGATTGCCTTGGTGCTGCCGGGAGCGTTGATGGCAGTCGCAACCATCGCCTGGTCTTATCAGCTCGCAGGTTCAGCGGCAGTACGGCTGGTGAATGTCATGGAGCTACCGGCGTTGAGTCAGCCCGATGCGCCACAGACACCACACGGTCATGATATCGAGATTCGGGGTGTGTCGTATGCCTATGACGACACCCAGGCATTAGACGAGGTGAGCCTGAGCATTCCGGCAGGCACGGTGACCGCGCTGGTTGGCCCGTCGGGTGCGGGGAAGTCGACGTTGGCGAGTTTGATGGCCCGCTTTGATGACCCGGACGCTGGCACGATCACCATCGGCGGGGTTGATCTAAAGAGCATTTCCCAGGATGTGTTGTATTCGACGGTCGCATTCGTCCTGCAAGATGCACAGCTTATTCGCGACACCATCCACAACAACATTGCCCTGGGCGCGCGAGACGCAACCTTGGATCAGGTGCGGCAGGCGGCGAGAGCAGCGCAGATCGACGAGTTCATCATGAGCCTGCCAGATGGTTACGACACTGTGTTGGGGGAGGACACCCACGTTTCGGGCGGGCAGGCAGCCCGTATCGCGATCGCCCGGGCGCTCATGGTTGATGCCCCAGTGTTGGTGCTGGACGAGGCGACGGCGATGGCGGACCCGGAATCGGAATCGAAAATCCAACAAGCTCTCTCGACTCTTGCCAAAGGCAGAACCGTGATTGTGATCGCCCACCGACTGGCCTCGATCAGGGGCGCGGATCAGATTGTCGTCATGGAACGCGGGGGCATTGCTGTGGTCGGTAAACACGACGAGTTGTTGGGTAATGCGCACTATCAGGCACTTCTTGCCCAAGGTGCATGCGAGGAGATGACACGATGAATCAACTATTGCTGCCACGCTTTAAGCGTTTGATGGAACCCGCCTCGTGGCGAGACCTTTCGGTTGGTCAAGCGTGGGGTGCGGTCTCAGGACTGTGTCACGGCTTTGCCCTGCTCGCGCTACTCCCTGCAGCAAGCGCCTTGGCGACCGGAATGCCGGTGTGGGGGCTGTCGTTTTGGGGCTGGCTCATCGCCTTGGCGGTGTTCGCGGTGCTGGGCGTGGGCACGGAGTTTTATGGCATGCGCACCGGCTATATCGGCGCGCTTGGATTCATTCACGACGTCCACCAGGCAGTAGGTAACAAAGTAGCCCGCCTACCGTTGGGAGTGTTCGATTCGGGTAGCTCTGGACGGCTGTCGCGCATGGTCACCCAGGAAATGATGAACTTGGGCGAGTCGGCGGCACATTTCATTTTCTCTCTCGTCCAAAAACTCTCGGCCGTGCTGGTGATCACTGTGGGAACCTGGTTCTGGGATTGGCGGCTGGGACTGACCTTGACGATCGCGTTCCCGATCATGCTTGCCTTCCTCCATATTTCCCGTGTGCTTCTCGATAAGGGCAAGAAGGTTTCCGAACCAGCCGAATCGGAGCTGGCGGCTCGCATGGTCGAATTCGCCACCTGCCAAGGCGCGCTGCGCTCCTGCCATGTCGCCGACGACTACCCGGCCCTTGATCGGGCATTCAAACAGGCTGACCGCAAGGGTCGCAAAGCATTGTGGATCGAAACACTAGCGAGCCTGATTAATGGGATGTTCGTTCAAGCGCTCATTGTGGTGATGATCTGGCTGACCGCCCAACTCGCCCTCGGCGGGCAAATGAATGCGCTGAACGCCGTGGTCACAATCGGCATGTGCCTGCGGTTCACCACCATGCTCCAAGACATCGGTGGCTGCATGACCGGGCTGGAAGAACGCCGCCAGCAGATGAACCACGTCGACAAGGTCATGGATGCCCCCGAACTGTCCGAACCCGATGCCTCTACACCGATAAACGCCCCTGGTGATGTTCGTTTCGAGGACGTCACCTTCGGCTACGATCCGGACACCCCGGTTCTCCGTGATATTTCCTTCCATGTCCCGCAAGGTGGCATGTGTGCCCTGGTTGGTCCATCTGGGTGCGGGAAGACGACGATCGCCCGGTTGGTTGCACGTTTCTGGGATGTGCAGTCCGGCAGCGTGCGCGTTGGCGGAGTGGACGTGCGCGAGCAGACCACCGAAGATTTGATGCGCCAGGTGTCTCTTGTCTTCCAAGACGTCTACTTATTCAACGACACTCTCGAAGCCAACATTCGCCTTGGCAACCCAGAAGCCACCGATGAAGAAATCAGGTGGGCCGCTGACCTGTCGGGCGTGACGGAAATCGTCAACCGCCTCCCAGATGGCTGGAATTCATTGGCGGGTTCTGGCGGGCGTGCACTGTCAGGTGGGGAACGGCAACGCGTCTCTATCGCTCGCGCCTTGGTGAAGAAGGCCCCGATCGTGCTTTTCGATGAGGCCACCAGCGCATTGGACGCGGAAAATGAAGCCAATATTGTTGCGGCGATGAATGAGCTACGCAAGCACTCCACGCTGATCGTGATCGCCCACAAACTTGAAACCATTCGACAAGCTGACCAAATTATTGTGCTCTCCCACGGTGGGCGTATCGCCCAGCGCGGGTGCCACGACGAGCTGGTCAACCAGCCGGGTCAATACCGCGATTTCTGGCAAGAGCGCATCAACGCAGGCGGATGGCAACTCGTCTAAACACAGCGCATATCAGCACATAAAAGGAAAAACTATGTCCACACCCACATCCTCGCGCCTCAACGCGCGCGACTTCATCAATATCGGCGTCTTCACTGCCTTGATGTTCGTCATCGTGTTTGCATTCGGAATGCTCGGGTTCATTCCGGCTGCCATGTATGCCGGCTTCTTGCTTTCTATCCTCGTTAACGGCATCGTCTTTGCGCTGTTTACTGCCCGCACTCCGAAGATGGGGGGCGTTGACAATCATGCTGATTATCATCGAAATCCTCTTCTTCGTGACCGGCCACTGGGTGGGAGGAATTGCGATCGCCGCTGTGTTCGGCCTGCTCGCTGACTTGGTGATCACCAAGGGGCCGAAGAGCGTGAAAGTTCGTGTCCCGCTGGCATATGCACTGTTTATTCTGCCGATCTATGTTTCCCCGTGGATTCCGCTATTTATGAACCAAGACGCATATATGTCGCAGATCGCCGAACAAATGGGTGCCGAGTATGCCGCCAAGATGGCACAGGTCGTCACGATTCCGATTCTGCTGGGCTTCTTCGGCGTGATGCTCATCGTGGGCTGGCTTGCTGGTCTGTTGGGAACCAGGGTCGCGCGCAAACACTTTGAACGGGCCGGTCTTGTCTAAACTTCCCGACCCGCGCACCATTATCGCAGCGCTCGTCATCGTCTCCACCACGATCTACAGTGCCTACTCGCCGTGGTTCGTGTGTACTCTGGGCGGATTCGCCGCCGTGATGCTGACGAGCGCTACGATCAACCCCAACACGCTCGTGCGCCCGAGCTGGGTGGCCGTCTACCTGGCCACGTTTGCGGCTCTCGGCACACTCGTCTTCGTGATACCCCTGGTCTGGAAATCAACAGCCAGCGCGTTCCTCGTGCTGTTTCTGCAGTGGATGTGGCGATTCAGCGTCAGCGCAGGAATGGGAGCCTACGCGATCGGCGTAATCCGACCCGCCACCTTGCAAAAAGCACTCGCCAGCTCACGAATCCCGACCTGTTTCACGATCCCGATCTCAGTCGCGTTACGTGTGCTGCCCGTGATCGGCCACGAAGTTAAAGCGATCTCAGATGCCATGAAACTACGCGGCATGTCCGTGCTCTCACTGCGTGCGGCGCAATACTTCACAATCCCTCTGCTATCGACCGTGGTACGCAGCGGGGACGAACTGGCATCGGCCGCCCTCGTGCGCGGACTGGGCGGAACCGCAAAGCCCACCTCAGTCACAGTCGTGAAATTCCGAGTGGTCGACGCAGTCATTCTGCTCATCGTTATCGGCTTCGCGATATGGAGAATCGTCCTATGACAATAGCCCAAGCAACTAGGGTCACCTTCACCTATCGAGGAGCAGACCACCCCTCAATCAACGACGCAACCATCACCATCACACCCGGAACCGTCACCTTGCTGTGTGGCGCATCCGGGTCAGGAAAAACCACCGCACTACGGCTATTTAACGGGCTCATCCCGCACTTCCACGACGGCGACCTTACCGGAAACGTCACAGTCGACGACATTGACGTGGCACAAACAGACCTGCCACGCCTTGCCCACCACTGTTCGACAGTGTTTCAAAACCCGCGCACCCAGTTCTACACCACCCACGTGCGCCAAGAACTCGCCTTCGGCCCAGAAAATCTCGGCCGCGACCCGCAGGAGATCTGTGCCCGCATTGACGAGGTCGCAGCCGAGTTAGGTATCGCCGACCTGCTGGAATCCCGCGTCACACAACTATCAGGCGGACAGATGCAACGCGTGGCCTGCTCCGTCGTCATGTGCAACAACACGTCGCTGATCGTCTTTGACGAGCCAACCGCGAACTTGTCCGCTGACGTTATCGACCAACTCGCCACACTCATCGCCAGGCTCAAAGCCGATGGACACACCATCATCATTGCTGAACACCGGCTAAGTTTCCTTTCCGGGATCGTCGACCGTGTCTACTGCTTCGACAAAGGCAAGATTGTCCTCACCGCAACCGGCGAAGAGTTCTACGCTACCTCGGATGAGGAGCGCAAACAGCTTGGGCTGCGATCCCTAGTGCCCGTATCCATGCCGAGCCTGCCCGAACCAGAAGGTGAAGGGCTCACAATCGACAACCTCGCCTTTGCCTACCGCCACGGAAACACAGTCCTCAATATTAACCACGTGTTGTTTCCGGCAGGGAAAATCACGGCACTCCTCGGCCCGTGCGGGTCAGGCAAATCAACACTGGCACGCATTGTTTGCGGACTAGAAAAAGCCAAACATGCATCCATCACACTCGGCGGACAAAAATTCACCAGCCGCGACGCCTACCTTGTGATGCAAGACCCTACCCGACAGTTGTTCTCAGATACCGTCATCGACGAAGTCACGCTCGGCACGACCAAAGCCGAAAAGCAACACATCGATGCCCACGCGATCCTTGAAGAACTCGACCTTGCCGACCACGAGGCTGATCATCCGCAAGCACTCTCTGGCGGGCAACGTCAACGTCTGGTTATTGCTACAGCGCTTGCTGCGAACAAGAAAGTTTACATCTTCGACGAGCCCACGTCCGGTGTTGGCTACAAACACCTTGTCGCGATTTCCCGAGTAATGCGTAAACTCGCTGACACTGGTGCCGTCGTCATCGTCATCACCCACGATGCTGAACTCGTTACCGAGGTCGCCGACCACGCTATCCACCTCGACCAAATCAACGCCTGCTAACGCAAACGCTCACTCAGCCGAAAGAGAGGAAAGTGTTTCTACAGGTCAGAGTTAACGCGCTATACACTCGCTAACGCAAGCGATTTTCTTGACCCCCTTGGGGCATACTCGCTAACGCAAACGCCTACTTATCATTTTCGACGTCTAAGTGGAGCCGATGACGGGAATCGAACCCGCGCCGCCTGCTTGGGAAGCAGGAGTTCTACCATTGAACTACATCGGCACACAGTAGGCGGAATGATTAAAAGCACGCCACGGGATTGGCACAGTAGGTGTGGCATGCAGGAAATCAGTCGCCCTCTGTAACTTCAATGTAGCACTCTCGATTCGCGTCGAAAAAATTGGTTGGCAGCAGCTCCGCTGAATTTATCGCGGGCATATCCTGCAACCCGCGCACGCTGTGCATTACAGAGCGGTTAAGCTGGTCTATGTGTTGCTCTCAGATCGTGATATTCGTGCCGCTATCGATGCCGAAGGCTCCGGCCATCTCGGCATTGATCCTTTTGACCCGAAGATGATTCAGCCTTCGTCCATCGACGTGCGTCTGGACAAGTTCTTCCGAGTTTTTAACAACTCGCAGTACACGCACATCGATCCGAAGTTGCCGCAGGAAGAACTGACGTCCCCGCACGAGGTTCCAGAAGGGCAGCCCTTCATTCTTCACCCGGGCGAGTTCGTCCTGGCATCGACCCTGGAGTACTTCACTATTCCTCCGAACTTGGCAGGCCGCCTGGAAGGTAAGTCTTCGCTGGGGCGTCTGGGCCTGGCAACGCACTCGACCGCCGGCTTTATTGATCCAGGGTTTTCAGGTCACATCACGCTGGAGCTATCCAATGTGGCGAACTTGCCTATCGCACTGTGGCCAAATATGAAGGTCGGCCAGCTGGCACTGTTCAAGATGTCCTCGCCGGCAGAAGTGCCTTACGGTTCCGGCAAGCTCGGTTCGAAGTATCAGGGGCAGCGCGGCCCGACGCCGTCGCGTGCGTACCTGAACTTCCGTGATGAGGAATAAGGCACCTGAAACTCGGGATATGAACTCGGAATATAAATGAATTGTGAATAGCCCCGAGTGAATTCTCGGTGAAGAAATGGAAACAATTGTTCAATAAAGAGTTTCCGCAGGTGAAAAGCCTAAATATGGGCCTTTAGTTCACACCATTTAAGGGTTAAATCGGCTTGAGGGCCTTTTATCTTTCGATAAATAATAGCCCTTATGCGTATTACGGTTATTGGTACGGGTTACCTTGGCGCCACTCATGCCGCGGCAATGGCGGAGTTAGGCCACGAGGTTCTCGGCGTAGATGTTGATCCCGCCAAGATTGAGGCATTGTCCGCAGGTCAAGTTCCTTTCTTTGAGCCTGGCTTGCCCGAACTGCTAAAGAAGCACGTTGAGTCGGGGCGACTACGTTTCACCACTAACTACGACGAAGCCGTTGAATTTGCGAACGTCCACTTCGTAGGTGTCGGAACTCCGCAGGTTAAGGGCTCGTACGCCGCCGATGTTCGCTATGTGGACGCAGCTATTACCGAATTGGCTAAGCGCGTCGTCGGCAAGCATTTAGTGTTTGGTAAGTCCACTGTGCCCGTCGGTACCGCACCGCGCCTGCAGGAGCTGGCTGCGAAGATGATCGGTGAGCGCGCCGCAGCCGGTGATGAGCAGTTGAAGAACACCAGCCTCGAGATCGCCTGGAACCCGGAGTTCCTGCGCGAGGGCTTCGCGGTAAAGGACACCCTGGAGCCGGACCGTGTGGTGCTGGGCACCCAGAAGCCGGGCATGATCCTCAATGGTGCTGGTCAGGAGGTCGAGTCAATCGCTGAGGACAGCCTGCGCGAGTGCTTCGGCCCTATCTTTGAGCGTGAGACGCCGTTTATCGTCGCGGACACCGCCACCGCAGAGCTGGTGAAGGTGTCGGCGAATGCATTCCTCGCCACCAAGATTTCCTTCATCAACGCGGTCTCTGAAATCTGTGAGGTCACAGGTGCGGATATCACTACGCTTGCCGACGCCATCGGTATGGATGCCCGAATTGGCCGCCGCTTCCTCAACGCGGGTCTGGGCTTCGGCGGCGGTTGCCTGCCGAAGGATATCCGCGCATTCATGGCCCGCGCCGGTGAGCTGGGCGTTGACCAGGCGCTGACCTTCCTGCGTGAGGTCGATGCGATTAACATGCGTCGCCGTGAAAAGACCGTTGACCTGGTGCGTGGTAGCTTCGGCGGCTCGCTGCTCGGCCACACCGTGACCGTGCTGGGTGCGGCTTTCAAGCCGAACTCTGACGATGTGCGTGACTCCCCGGCGCTGTCGATTGCCGGTTCGCTGTCTCTGGCGGGCGCTTCGGTGATTGTTTATGACCCGCAGGCCATGGAGAACGCCAAGAAGAATTTCCCGACCTTGGAGTATGCACCGAGCATCGAAGCAGCTCTGGAAGGCTCGGAGATGGTTGTCGTCGCCACCGAGTGGCAGCAGTTCCGCGACATCGACCCGGTGGCTGCGAAGAAGCTGGTCAAGCGCGCAGCGGTGCTCGACGGCCGCAACTGCCTGCCAGCAGATCAGTGGCGTGCCGCAGGCTGGGATGTCACCTGCCTCGGCCGCGGCTAAATGCTAGCTGCCCTCGAGCGCTTCGGAAACTTCATACCCTCCGGGGCCACGGTATAGGCGGCGATGAGGGTGGTAATCGGCACTGCGAGTACCAAAGCCACCGCACCGATGGTGGAACGCAGCAGCTCTGTGGCCACGACATCGGAGGTCAACGACTGCATCAGCGGCCGGTCGGAGACGCTTAACAAAATCGATAGCGGCAGTGCGGTGCCGAGGTACGCCAGTACCAGTGTGTAGACCATCGACGCGATGTGATCGCGACCGACGCGCATTGCCGAGCGGAAGACCTCCATAGGGCGCGACCGCGGAGCTGCTTCGTAAAGCTCCTGGACGGTCGATGCCTGGGCGATGGTGACGTCGTTAAGCACGCCCAACGCGCCGATGATGAATCCCGCCAGAAGCAGACCTGTGACGGAGACGTCAGGCAGGTAAAGCTGAATGAGCAGGTTGTCCTCGTTGCCGAGACCACGTAGCTGCGACGTGGAGATAGCGAGGTTGGCCAGGCCCGCCGCCAGTACCATCGTGGTGAGTGTTCCCGCCAGTGCGGAAGCTGACTTCCAATTGATGCCATGTACGAGGAAGAGCACCGGGAAGAGGATCGCCGCGCCCGCCGTGATGGCTAAGGCCACAGGATCGCCACCGCGTAGCAGTGCCGGAACCAGGAATCCCATCACTGCGGCCAGCGTGATGCCAAGACCAATGAGGCTCAAGACCCCGCGAGTCATGCCGACGAGGATGATGAGAAGTACTGCCGCGCCGAGCCACATCCAGATGGTCGTGGTGCGATCCATGTCCAGGAAGGTGTAGGTGTTGGCGATGCTAGCGGTGTCGACAACCTGATGAGGTGCGAGGTCGACGACATTAGTGTCGGCCGCGGGAGCAGGAGCTTCGGGGGCAGCGGGGGCCTCTGCGTCGGATTCAGGTGCTGGTTGCTGCTCCGGGGCTGGAGCTGGTGCCGGAGCCTCTGCATCAGGAGCAGGCTCACCCTCTGCGCCCTCAGGGGCAGGCGCGGGAACAACGCCGGGAGCCGGTGTCATCAACCCCGGATCCGGCACGGCACCATTGTCGACAGCTCCGGTACCGGCCGCGTTTGGACGGTGAATTGCCAGGACGACCTTGTCGCCCTCCTCCAGCTCAATTTCGCCGGGAAGGCCGGATGCCTCCAGAAGCGTCTTCTTGCCCTCGTCTGGGCCTGAGGTCAGCTCAATGACCGAGAGCTGGCACTTCGGCGCCGCGGGGTCGTTGAGCGAAGCCGTCAGCCCTGGACGCGGCTGGTCGTCGAAGACGCGTCCGTTGTCAGGCGAATTGCACGTGCCGACGCTCTGCTTTACGACGGTTCCCTTAACCGTCTCTGCAGCTGACGTCTGTGACTGCAGGAATCCCGGCCCTGGGCTCGGAGCTTCACCCGATGGCCAGAGACCAATCACTGCGAGGAAAGCGACAATGCCGGCAACTGTGAGAACTGTGGCCAGTAAGCGACGTGCTCTTGTGGGGTTGTGCCGCGGTTTCGTTGGTTTTGGTTTGGCTTGTGCAGGTTCGTTTTGCCGTACCGGTGCTGGTTTTGAATGTGCGGCTGGTTCTGCATGTCGTGCTGGGGCAGCCGAGGTTGCAGAGTTGGGTTGATTCGCGGTATTGACAGCCCGGAACCGGCCGGTAGGGGAGCCGCTGTTCGAGTTCTTCAGTACGTCGAGATGCGCACCTATGTCGGAACCCGGAGCAACGCGAAAAGGTTGCTGGTTGTCAGAGTTCATTGAATCTTTTGAATGCCTGCCCACCCTTAATAACCTAATCGCTGCACCAGCACCGGAAGGCGTACCGCCATTCCGGCGCGCCGGGCCGTGGTCATCAGCGCTATGGCCCACCTATCGATGCAATACTCACTCATCGATGCGCTCCAGTGTGTCCATAAGTGAATAGCGCATCGATATGTGAGAAGGGTAGAACCAGTAGCGTGCGCAACCTTAAGTACTGCTATTGCTTGTAGCTGACCAGGAAGTTGCCTAGGCGCTCGATAGCTTCCTTCAGGTCGCGTGCCCACGGCAGGGTGACAATTCGGAAGTGATCCGGCGTCGGGTAGTTGAAGCCAGAGCCGCCGACCATCAGGATCTTCTCTTCACGCAGGATGTCGAGCATCAGCTTCTCGTCATCGTGAATTTCGTAGACGTTCGGATCCAGCTTCGGGAATGCGTACATTGCTCCCATCGGCTTCACGCAGCTTACGCCCGGAATTGAGGTCAGTCCCTCGTAGGCGACATTGCGCTGCTCCAGCAGGCGACCGCCTGGCAAGATCAAGTCCTCGATGGACTGGTAGCCGCCGAGTGCCACCTGAATGCCGTGTTGAGCAGGGACATTCGGGCATAGACGGGTGCTGGCCAGCAAGTTGATGCCCTCGATAAAGCCCTCTGCGTGGCGCTTCGGGCCAGTCAGCACCATCCAGCCCGCGCGGTAACCGGCCACACGGTAGGTCTTGGACAAGCCGTTGAAGGTGATACAGAGCAAATCCGGGGCCAAGGAGGCAGTGGAAATGTGCTCTGCATCGTCGTAGAGGATGCGGTCGTAGATTTCGTCGGAAAGCAGCAGGAGTGAGTGCTCACGAGCGATATCGACGATGGCTTCGAGCGTCTGGCGTGTGTAGACCGCGCCGGTCGGATTGTTCGGGTTGATGATGACAATAGCCTTCGTGCGATCCGTCACCTTCGAGCGAATGTCTTCGACATCCGGGGCCCAGTTATTCTCCTCATCGCACGTGTAGTGGACGGCCTTGCCGCCGGCGAGGGTGGTTGCTGCAGTCCAGAGCGGGTAATCCGGAGCTGGAATGAGGACCTCATCGCCCTCGTTGAGCAGCGCCTGCGTGGTGATGGAAATCAGCTCGGAGACGCCGTTGCCCAGCCAGACGTCGTTGACGTCGAAACGGGGGAAGTCCGGGTCCATCTCATAGCGCGTGACGACGGCACGGCGTGCGGAGTAAATACCCTTGGACTCGGAGTAGCCCTGTGCGTGGGGGAGGGCGCGGACCATGTCCTGCACGATGGTGTCAGGTGCATCAAAGCCGAACTTCGCCGGATTGCCAGTGTTGAGCATCATGATGCGGTGGCCGTCGGCCTCCATCTGCTCGGCGAGAGTAGTCACCGGACCGCGAATGTCGTAGAGGACGTTCTGCAGCTTGGAGGATTGGTCCAGTGTCTTCAGTGGAGTGCGGCGAGGTGCCCTGATGTTTCCACGACGGGCGGCAACACGGGCAGCACGGGACTGCTCGGCCTGAGCGGCCTGCGCAGCCTGAGCGTCCTGCGTTGTCTCGTTGGTGGTTTCGGTGCCCTGGGAAGTGTCTTTACTGGAACTCACCTGTCTAAGCATGCCACTTTTTTGCTCCCGCACCATGCTTTTCTCACAGCGGGGGCAGATTAATTGCACATTAATTGCGCAAAAGCGCCCTGCATGAGGATGCAGGACGCTTTACTGGGTTGCGGGCAGCTGGGGTTCTGGCTGCTAGTTACTGCTTAACTGCGGAGCCGTCGATCTGCAGGGAAATCTCGTTGCCAAGGAGCAGGCCGCCAGTCTTAATAGGAGCGTTGTAATCGATGCCGAAATCGGTGCGGTCAATCTTGGTGGCTGCCTCGAAGCCAACGCGAGTCTGCCCCCATGGGTCTTCAGCGGAGCCGAAAATGTCGACATCCAGGGTGACCGGCTTGATGATGCCGTTGATGGTCAGGTCGCCGGTAACGGTGGCCTTTTCTTCGCTCTGGAGCTCGATAGCGGTGGAAACGAATTCGAAGGTTGGGTTTTCGTCGGTGCCGAAGAAGTCCTTCGAGCGCAGGTGGTTGTCGCGCTCTTCATTGTTGGTGTTGATGGAGTTCGCCTGAATGGTCGCCTTTGCCGTGGAATTCTCCGGCTTGTCGGCATCAAAATTAATAACGGACTCAAACTCAGTGAACTGACCGTGGACCTTAGTGATCATTGCGTGACGAACGGTGAATCCAACGGTGGAGTGCTGTGCATCAAGAACGTAGTTGCCAGACTGAAGAGCCATAGTGAATCTCCTAAAAGTTAAAAGTATCTCGAATGTTTCGAAGTATTTTTGTCCGCCGGAACCAACTTCCGGTGTTGACGTGTCAACGATAACTCTAGATGTGATGATGTGTCAACAAATTTCAAAGAAAATGCCGAATATTTTTTAGAAGCGCACATCCGGTCGGGCGATCGGTTCGGGGTTTTGTCATGGCTGGGCGAGGCTCCTTTGGTTGGAGGCGGTTCATATGGAGTCGTTTTAAGTGCTTATGCCCAGCATAACAGGCGTTGACATGTCAACAACCGCTATTTAGGATTGAGAATTATGCAATTCGGAGTTTTTACAATTGGCGACGTCACAAAAGATCCCACGACCGGACAAATCCCTACTGAACATGAGCGAATTAAGGCAACTGTCGCGCTAGCGAAGAAGGCTGAAGAGGTTGGCCTCGATGTCTTTTCTACCGGCCAGCACCACAATCCACCGTTTGTGGCCCCGGCGAACCCGCCGATTCTGCTGGCAAACCTCGCAGCGCAGACCGAAAATCTGATTCTGTCGACCTCGACAACGCTGATTACCACCACCGACCCCGTGCGCATCGCCGAGGATTACGCCTACCTCCAGCACCTTTCCGAAGGCCGCATTGATCTGATGATGGGCCGCGGCAACACCGGGCCGGTTTATCCGTGGTTTGGCAAGGATATTCGCAAGGGAATTCCGCTGGCCATCGAGAACTATCACCTGCTGCGCACCCTTTGGCGTGAGGAGAATGTGGATTGGCAAGGTCAATTCCGCACTCCGCTGCAGTCATTTACGTCCACACCGCGCCCGCTCGACGGTGTAGCACCTTTCGTGTGGCACGGCTCAATCCGCTCCACTGAGATTGCTGAGCAGGCCGCCTTCTATGGGGACGGCTTCTTCCATAATCACATTTTCTGGAATATCGAGCACACCACAGCCATGGTCAATCTCTACCGCCAGCGCTATGAGCACTACGGTCATGGTGCTGCTGATCAGGCAATCGTCGGGCTTGGCGGTCAGGTCTTCGCCGCTGAGACGGAGAAGAAGGCCAAGGAGATTTTCCGCCCATACTTCGACAATGCCCCGGTCTATGGACATGGGCCATCTCTGGAAGAATTCGAGAACATCACTCCACTGACCGTCGGCACGCCTGAGCAAATCATCGAACGTTACCTGGGCTATGCAGACGCCGTTGGCGACTACCAGCGTCAGCTCTTCCTTATCGATCACGCCGGCCTGCCGCTGGAAATGGCGTTGGAGCAGGTTGAAATCCTGGGAACCGAAATCGTTCCGGTCCTGCGTGAAGAGTTCGAGCGCCGCCGTCCGGCGCACGTGCCTTCCGACCCGCCGACGCATGCCTCGCTGGTTGCCGAGGGCGCAGATTCCCCGCACCTTCTCGTCCGCCCGGCTGAAAGGAATCAGTAGTGAAAAAGCTCGTCGTCGTAAGTGCCGGTGTTTCCGATCCATCAACCACGCGCATCCTTGCCGACCGCATCGCGGAGGCCGTCGAGGCGCAGGTCTCCAAGCGTGGCGAGGGGGTCCAAGTTGAGTACGTCGAGCTGCGCGAACTCGCTGTCAGCCTCGGCACTGTGATGTCCACAGGGCTTTACGACGAAAAATTGCGCGCCGCCCTCGATACTGTCAGCGGTGCTGATGGATTGATTGCCGCGACCCCGGTGTTCGCAGCGTCCTACTCTGGGTTGTTCAAGATGTTTTTCGACGCCCTGGATAAGGATGCGCTGACTTCCATGCCGGTCATTATTGCTGCGACGGCTGGCACAGCACGACATTCGTTGGTGCTGGAGTATGCGATGCGTCCGCTGTTTAGCTACCTGCGCGGCACGGTTATGCCGACTGCTGTATTTGCAGCCACTGAGGACTTTGGTGCTGGCGATGGTGCCGGAAATGGCGCCGGCGGAGTGTCCGGCGCGGAGATGAATAATCGCGTGGTGCGTGCAGCTCGTGAGCTTGCCGAGTACCTTGTCGGTGTTCGCTCGGCCGTAGTCGGTTTTGGTCCAGATTTTGGGAACGAAGCTGAAGAAAAGGGTGCGGAGCATTCAGCGGGCGGGGCCAGCGAGGGGAATCGGGGTGTTGGCGAGCCGAACCAGCGACGCAGTACAAACACGCGGGTGGATACTAATGTCACGGATTTTGCCACACTGCTAGAGGGGCTCGACGGCACCGCGAAGTAGCCGCGCTCACGTGAAGGGGCGGCAGAGGAGGGGTAGGGGGTCAGCGCTCTTTAGCGGCACCACGGGAGGTTGTAGTAGTCGCAAGAGAAGGTATCGGAAAGAGCGTATTCCTTAACCTGCAGGTCGTCGCTGCTGGTTGTAGCTGTCGGTGCTGCGGTAGCGGCCGGAGCGCCGGTCAGCGCGCTCAGGGAAAGTGCTGCGGATGCAATGGTGGTAGCAAGAACGGAAGTGCGTCGAAACATTAGGTAGTACTCCGAAAGATATCTGCCTCGGCAAAGTGTCAGGGCTTTGTGGACTGCCGGACTTCGCCAGTGATTAATAAAGAAATCATAACTATTTAATCAAGAGTGTGAAGTGTGGAGGTCTCTCTACCTGCCCGCGCCTGGGGGTGGCCATTCGGCTACTCTCTGGTGTCTTTATGTAGGTGGGCTAGTGGCCGAAATGTTGATTGTCTAGTACCAAGTGGCCGACCGAGGCATTTTTGAATTGGTTCAAAAGGCGTAGTTCTAATGCGTTTAAATTGATCGACGAAATCTTATTGTTGCGCCCATAATTACTGGTCAGGGTCAATTAGATGTCGTATTTTCGCGTGACAGAAATCGGTGGGATTCCATTTTTACTATGTGGATAATCGCTGCGGCCGTCGTAAAGTCAGTCGAAAATTTTCCATTACAAAACGCTGAATTTCGACTTACCTTTGCAGGTGTCAGTTCAAGTATTTCCTTACGAGTTGCTCGTCACATCCTGAAAGGATTTCGCCGTGAAGAAGACCCTGCTCTCCGGCTCCATTGCAGCCCTGGTTACCATGTCCTCGCTGGCTGTCGCCCCGATGGCGGAAGCTGCCCCAGCCCCTACCCCGGGCACCGTCGGTGGCACCTGCTCCGTTGAAGGCCAGTCCGGCCAGTCCCTGAAGATCACCGGCTCGAAGTTCGAGGTCGAAGGTACTGCGACTGTCGCTAACTACGGCGACACCGACCTGCCGCTGACCCAGACCCTGAAGGAGGGCAAGACCAAGTCCTGGAACGTCGGCGGTTCGGTCGACTTCGACCTGCTCAAGCTCTTCCATGTCACCTTTAGCGCCGGCTACCAGTCCACTCAGACCTGGGAAGTTGGCCAGACCCTCGGCCCGTACCCAGTCAAGCCTGGCTACACCGGTGTTCTGGAGTATGGCTTCCTGAATCAGTCCTTCGAAGGTACTCACCTGACCTGTAAGGGCGGAAAGTGGATTGACGCGGGTCGTCCGTACTGGGGCACCATCCCGAAGGAGCGTCACATTCGCGTTTCCATGCGCGCCAACGAAGCTGATCGCTCCGTCGACGGTGCTGCTCCGCAGGTCAAGGAGTACGCCGTTTAAGGCGGCCAGAGCCCCTAAAGCCTCGAAGTAGAAGGAAGTTTCTCCATGTTGAGCGTGAAAAAGAAGGCCCTGGCCTGCGCGGTGATGGGTGCAAGTCTTCTTGCGCCAGGCATCGTTGGACAGGTCGCGGCGACCCCGCTGACCCAGACCCCTGACCAAGATGAGCACCATACCGGTTTCACCAACACGGATAAGTGTGACCCGGTCAAGGATGCCAAGCGTCACCCCTGGGAGCAGTGGATTACCGACGAATGGGACCGCTACAACGGCACTAACTCATTCACCAACCGCACTGACCGCCCTATTCAGTACACCCTCGAGGTGACAGAGGGAGTCAACGAGTCTGTGAAGGCCATGAGCTCCGGAAATATGTGGGACGTGTTCCTCCACGGGGTGAAGAACAAGTACGGCATCGTCGAGGTCAGTCAGTGGTCGGTTGGCGACAAGCTGGGCCCGGTGACCGTCAACCCCGGTGAGACTGTTCGCGCAGACTACGGCGTGCACATGAAGTCCTTCATTGGCCGTGTTCGCACCTGTGACCAGAAGACCGGCCTGTGGCGCGGTGAGCCCTACTTCGGTGAGTACAACGGCAAGGGGCCGTCGACTCGCTTCGTGGTCTGGCACAAGACCACCAAGGAGGGCGAGCACCGTCAGCAGTGGGCGCCTGTCAGCGGCAACTCCGGTGACGGCGGCCCGGCATCCGCCACGATTAACGACTAGGAGCAGTTATGAAAAAGCGTGTTGTCGCCATGTGCTTGACGACGGTCTTTGCGCTCGGACTCGGCGCTCCGACAGCAGTGGCCGCCCCGAATCCAGGAGCTGGTGAACCGTTCGCGCCGGAGGAGTGGGTACCAGTGCCCAAGCCAGCGGCAGTTGACCGCGGTCCGGCACCGGGAACCACTTGTGAAGCTCCGGGTTCGGTGGCTGAGTTTGTGGAAATCACCGGCTCTCGCTACGACGTTGAGGGCGTTGTTTCTACGAAGAATGACATCGGTGATGAGCCGATTCCGCTGACGCAGACCATTAAGGAGTCCAAGACCAAGAAGTGGTGGACCAATATCTCTGTCAGCGTGAAGGTCAGCAAGGAGCTCAACCGCAAGTACTCCTGGGAATACTCCCGAGAGATGGTTTGGAGCCTCGGGCAGAAGATCGGACCATACGAAGTACGCAAGGGCGAAACTGGTCGTCTGAGCTGGGGATTCCTGGTTGACGAGTTCGCCGGGCAGACTGTCCGCTGCAACGCCAACTCGAAGACGTGGCAGCCCATTGGGCGCAGCTACTTCGGCGTGGCTCCGCGTGAGCGACATGTCGAGGTGACCATTCAGTAGTTACACAGTTCTCTCTCCACACTCAGCACGGGTAAAAGGGGGCCTATTCACGAAAGTGAATAGGCCCCTTTTTTTGCTACTCCGTCTTTTTGTTACTGCGCTGTTTTGCTACTGCGCGGCAGCGGATGCCGGCGGGTGGAAGCCCGCATCTATTGCTTTCAGAGCCAAGTCCAGGCGTGAGGTAGCCCCGAACTTATTGAACATGCTGGAGAGGTGCTTCTTGATGGTGCCGGGCGACTTGCCGAGTTCCTTGGCGATGTCGTGGTTCGACTTACCGCGACAGATTAGGCCGAGAACCTCTCGCTCGGCATGAGTGATCTTGTACGAGGAAATGTTGCGGGACGGCAGCGTTTTAATCAGCCGAGTCGCAGAAATCGGGGAGATGACGGTGCCGCCCTGGAAGACATCTTCAACGGTGCCAATGACGGATTCGGGGCGGGCGGTTTTGAGAATGTAGCCGTTTCCGCCGAGGCTCAAGATTTTCAGCATTGTTTCATCGGTATCGAATGAGGTGATAGCGATGAATTTCGGTGGATTCTCCACCTTCTTAATGCGCTCGAGCAGCTCAACGCCGTCCATGTTGGGCATATGAATATCGGTCAAAACTACGTCAATGCCACCGCGGGCAATGATATTGAGGGCCTCGTGGCCATCGCTGGCTTCATCGACCACGGTAATGTGCGGTGCCTTCTTGAAGTAAGTTCGCAGCGTCGAGAGTACGAGTGGGTCGTCATCGACAATGAGAACCTTGATGTCAGACATCCGCGAACCTTTCATAGAATTTATAAAAACCGAACAATATCTGTCATTGTGCGATATTACTACGCTAACCAGGACGTTTCGAGAGATATCTTCGTCACAGGCGGTTACTACACCAATCTTACGCTAGCGTAACTTACTGATTGGTAGGTGGCATGTGGAGTTTGGTATTCCACACATTTCCTTCTCGTTCTGATGTGATGGAACCGTCCCACGGTCGCACTCGCCGATGCAGTGAGGAAAGCCCCAAACCGCTCGAGAGCATCGCCCGCGGCAGAAAATGCGGTAGCACCTTCGATATCTGATTGCTGATGTCGAGCGTGAAGCCATCCTCCTCATTGCCCAGCGCCAGAATGTGGACGTTCGTTTGCGGCTCGCCGTACTTCTGAATATTCGTGCAGAACTCCGACAGCGCCGGCGAGATAACTTCTGAAATCTGCGTCAAAGAGGGCTCGGTTTCAATCCTCGTGGCCAGTGAAACGTTAAACCCAGCTTCCTGCAGTTCATCCTTGGCCTGTTGGAGCACCCTGTTCATGCTAGGAACTCGCTCATCTTGGCCAATAGCCGAGGTCAAAGAGCTTTCTTCGTCAGCGGATTTCAGCAGTGAAAGCAACTGGCGAAGCTGTAGCAGACCTTCTCGGGAGGTTTCTGCGATGTCCTCCAGGGACTCTTCAAGCTTTTCATCTGTCCCTTCTCGCTCGATGGCGAGCGCCTGCGCCAACATGGTTACGCGAGTAAAGGACTTGGCGGTGGAGTCATGCAGTACGGTCGCCAACTCAAGGCGTTGTTCTTCCAGGGCGCGGTTAGATTCAATCGTTGCCTGCCGGCGTTGCTCTTTGTAGCGACTGCGCATCATGCCGATGGCGTAGGCAATTACAAAAAGCAGCGTTGTCACAAAGGTCGCGACGTGGTCGCGCGCGAACGTATTTGTGTTTACGTCGTAGTTTGAAATTACCAACAAGAGCAACGCAGTGATTCTCGCCGGCATCTTGTTGTTGTTAGCACGCATCACTTCCACGATGAGAAGCGCGCAGAAAATCTGCATTGGAGCCTGCTCTGTAGGAAGGAAAGTCAACGCCAAGAAATTCGCTGGGACAACCACCATGGCAAAGAGCGGCAAATACGTCGCCACTGCAACAAGAATGACCTGAAGGCCACCGATAATGGTTGGCAACAATAGATCAGAGTTGCTCTCGCGGAGAATTAGCGCATCGAGAGCAGTGAGGATCAGCGCAATGACCATCTCCACTGACCCCGGAGTCCTCAGAAAGTCTCTTATCTGTGACAGCGATTTCTTAATCACTACGCCAAGACCTCTTTCCACACCACAACGCGGTCATCTCTAACGGGATGCAGTAATCAATATATTGTCAGTGCGGTTGAGAGTGCCATTTGCATGATTAATGCCGTGGCGCAGGGGTCGTCGTAAAGCACAAAAAATCCGCCCGGGAAGAATAACCTCTCGGGCGGATTTTGGCTTACTTAGCGAGCGTTACTTACGTCGCGCCGATCCTGGCAGCGGAACTCCGTGCTGGTTGCGCGGAAGGTTCTTAGCGCTTGCCGACGGTGCCTGCGTCTCCTCGGCTGGGGCCTCAGCGGCCTGCTCGGTGGAGGTGGCTTCTTCCGTCGCCCGCTCTTCGGTAACCTCTGGCTGTTCCGGAGCCTGCTCCGCCTCTGGCTGGGCAGATGCTTCCTGAGCCTCGGTTTCCTCGGCTGCCGGGGCAGGGGCGCTAGCGGCCGGCTTTGCCTTGCGCGCGCCACCTGGAATCGGAGCGCCCTTGCGTGCGCCACCCGGAACCGGGGCACCGGATGCGGTCTTCGGCTGCTCAGCTGCTGGCTGCTCGGACTCGGTGGCCGTAACCTCAGCAGCGGTGTCCTCGGCAGGAGCGGTTTCCTCGGCCTTCGGCTTGGCGGCTGGAGCTGCCTTCTTAGCGCCACCTGGGACAGGTGCGCCCTTGCGTGCGCCACCCGGAATCGGAGCGCCCTTGGTTGCCTTCGGGGTCTCAGCCGGAGCTTCGGTTTCCGCAGCTGCTGGCTCTGCCTGCGCGGCCGGCTTAGCAGCCTTGGCGCTACCCGGAACTGGAGCGCCCTTCTTGGCACCACCTGGAACCGGTGCACCGGCCTTTGCGCCGCCTGGCTTTGGAGCGCCACCCGGAACTGGTGCGCCGGCCTTAGCCCCGCCTGGTTTCGGTGCGCCACCTGGAGCTGGAGCGCCCTTCTTGGCGCCACCCGGGGTCGGTGCGCCGGCCTTAGCGCCGCCTGGCTTCGGAGCGCCACCTGGCTTTGGAGCACCACCTGGAGCTGGAGCGCCCTTCTTGGCACCGCCCGGGGTCGGTGCGCCGCCCTTAGCGCCGCCTGGCTTCGGAGCGCCACCCGGAGCTGGAGCGCCCTTCTTGGCACCACCTGGAGTCGGTGCGCCGCCCTTAGCGCCGCCTGGCTTCGGAGCGCCACCCTTGGCAGCAGCGCCTGCAGCAGCACCAGCAGCTGCGGCACCAGCGCCGGCAGCGGCAGTCTTTTCTGCCTTCTTCTTCTCGGCAGCCTCAGCCTTCTTGCGCTTTGCTTCCTCCTCCTCGAGGCGCAGGCGCTCTTCCTCTTCAGCCTTCTTCGGATCGACCCAGCCACGCTCTGGCTGCTCAATCCACTCCGGCTCACGTGCCTGTGGCAGCTCGCCGTCGACCTTCACAGAGTCGCGGAGCATCTGGGCGATGTCCAGGACTTCCGGCTTCTTCTCGTCGTCCTCGATGACGTTGTTGACACCGTCATTCATCATCGTCTTACAGAACGGGCAGCCGATGGCAATTGCCTCAGCGCCAGTGCCGACAGCCTCTTCGGTGCGGTTGACGTTGATGCGCTGGCCGATGGTCTCTTCCATCCACATGCGCGCGCCACCTGCACCACAGCAGAAGCCGGTGTTCTTGTTACGCGGCATCTCGACGAGGTTAGCGCCGGATGCACCAATCAGCTCACGCGGAGCCTCGAAGACCTTGTTGTGGCGACCCAGGAAGCATGGGTCGTGGTAGGTGACCTGGCGGCCTTGGCCGGAAGCAACCGGCTGGAGGCGGTTAGCGCGAACCAGTTTATTTAGCAGCTGGGTGTGGTGGACAACTTCGTACTGTCCGCCCAGCTCTGGGTACTCGTTCTTGAAGGTGTTGAAGCAGTGCGCACAGGTGACGACAATCTTGCGCTGCTTCGGCGGGACACCGTCGAAGACCTCATCGAGCTGTTCGATGTTCTGCTCAGCCAGCATCTGGAAGAGGAACTCGTTACCAGCGCGGCGAGCGGAATCACCAGTACAGCCCTCAGCCTGGGAGAGCACAGCGTACTTCACACCGGCGGTGTAAAGCATTTCTGCAACAGCCTTGGTGGTCTTCTTCGCATTGTCGTCGTAAGCACCGGCACAACCGACCCAGAACAGGTACTCGGTGTCGTCGAAGCTCTCGACATCTTCGCCCCAAATCGGGACGACGATGCCTTCCTTGCGGACCTCGTTAATCCAGTCGGCACGAGTGGAAGCGTTCTGGCCCCACGGGTTGCCCTTGGTCTCGAGGTTCTTGAACAGGCCAGCCAGCTCGGTCGGGAAGTCCGACTCAACCAGAACCTGGTAGCGGCGCATATCGACGATGTGGTCGATGTGCTCAATGTCAACCGGGCACTGCTCAACACAGGCACCACAGTTGGTGCAGGACCACAGGACGTCCTGGTCGATGATGCCCTCATCGCCGTCGCCAACCAGCGGCTTGGTCAGGAGTGCTGCGCCAGCGCCTTCGCCCTCGCGAGCGGTTTCGATGGTCTCGCCAGCCAGCAGGTACGGGGCAGAAGCGTAAGCGTGGTCACGCAGCTGGTTAACCAGCAGCTTCGGGGACAGTGGCTTGGAAGTGTTCCATGCCGGGCACTGCTCCTGGCAGCGACCACACTCAGTACAAGAGGTGAAGTCCAGCAGAGCCTTCCAGGAGTGGTCGGTGACCACACCGGTACCCATGGAGTCAACTTCTGGGTCAGCCTCTTCCAGGTTCAAAATCTCGCCGTTAGAGGTCATCGGCTTAGCGCCAGCGAGGGCGTTGTAGCCATCAGCGTTGCGCTTGAGCAGGATGTTGGCGAATGCCAGGAAGCGGTGCCATGCGACACCCCAAGTCAGGTTGCGGCCAACAACGAAGAGCCAGACCATACCGGACAGTAGCTTAATCAGCGCGAAGATGGACACCATGACTTCGGAGGCCGGCAGAATCTGTGCGATACCACCGGTGACGAAGTTCGCCCAGTTCCAGACCTCGGCGCCAGTGTGACCGTGGTCGCCGTAGGTAGCCAGCTTGGCTGCCTTGACGAACATCATGCCGAGGCCCTCGATGAGGACGACAGCCTCGACGAAATAAGCAGCACCAGCGTTGGAGCCGTAGAAGCGGCTCAGGCGCTCCTTGCCGAGGTTGGTCTGGCGGACGAGGATCAGTGTCAGGATGCCCAGGGTGGTGCCCAGGCCGAGCAGTTCGTCGATGAAGTGCCAGGTGGTCAGATTCCTGAGGATTGGCCAACCACCGGCTGGCCAGAAGGTCTGAATGTACGCCTCGAACCACACCAGGGAGCCGAGGAGGAAGCCCACCATGACGAACCAGTGAGCCACAGCAACGCCGGGTTTCTTGGCCATCTTGGTGTGACCGACGATCTCTCGGATCATGGTCCAAATACGGGTTCCCCATTCACCGGTGTGACCGTATGTCTTTTGGCCCACCATGATGGTCTTCACCATATGGGTGAATCCCTTGATAAAGATGAACCAGCAGGGCAGGGACAACAGGACGCCAATAACGCCGACTGCGACGGTGAATCCGGTAGATTCCGGAATCGCCGTGTCAGCCGTCGCCGCGGCGAGGTTGAGCACGCTCATAATGTTCCTTCTAGGCTGGCTCAGCCAGGGTGATGGCTGAGTGAAAATAGTTCTCTTGTGAGTTCTATCACGAGCCGCGGACGCTTACCTAACTAATGTCCAAAATGGTGCTGAATTCATCGATACACGGTGTAACCAGCGGTTATTTGGCGAATTACGCAAAAAAATCGTTGTTTTATTCGAGAGGGATTCGAGGGGCAACGTCTTCGCTTGACGACGGTGCGAGGCACTTTCGTCGTCACGCTTTTATGGGCGGAAGTGGTGGCGGTGTTGCGTGTGGGCAGTTGTCGAGTGTTGTCGACTCGATGTTCTGCGGACGCATTGCGGGGGTAGCGCCGAAGCGCAGGGGCGGAGCTGTGTTGCGAGGCGGGGAGGGGGTCGGTGGCGTGTTGGTCTTTGAAAACTGATTGAAGCAGACATGTATTCACATGCGTTACATTCTTAACACAAATAACAATAGTTACTTCTGTACCTGTGTTTTGGTGGATAGTTCGCTATTGGGCCCGGGATTTGCTGACAATTAACGAAAAAGTCATTAAATGTAACTGACTTTTATGAATCCCAAGTGGATTTAAAAGCCTCTATGTCCGCAATTTGCCTGGTAATCGGCGTGCCAATTCGGTGGTGAGGAGAGTTGCCTGGCCACCCCCGGCGCAATTCTTATGTAGGCGCCATTCTGTGTATTACCTAGTATTAGCAGCGTGATACTGCAGATTTATCCGTCTGATTCTAAATGGCAGTGGGGTATGGATTTCTCAGTGCCACTTTTTCTTGAGAGGGACTTTAATAGTGCGATCTTTCCGTGCAATCGCTATGGCTGGAGCCGGCCTTATTCTTACTGCGAGTGCGGTCTTTAGCTCGGGCGCAGTGGCAAACGCCAATCCGGTCAGTGCGGTCGCAGTCAAGGCGTTCAATAGCTCGCTTATGACTCCAGTGGTGGTTTCCCCGGTCGGACGTGCAGCTGCGGAGACTGCGCTACTTGATCCTCAGGTGCCGATTATTGTGCTCGGAGCCCGTCTCAATCCCGACTGCAGTGCTCCTGCTGTCTTGACGTCCCGATTGGAAACTGCACGTTCGCTGGCGCTGCGTCATCCTCTTAATCCGGTCATCGTCACGGGTGGTCGTACTCAGCCGGATTGCCAGACTGAGGCTGAGTACATGCGTGATGCGCTTGCAGCTATGGGGGTATGGAAGCGGCGAATCACGATGGAAACAAACTCAGACTCCACTGTTGAAAATGCGGCTGGCACTGCATACCTTGCGGAATCGGGAACCAGTGGCGTTCGTGCCGCTGTCATTGTGACTTCTCCAACGCACACACCGCGCGCACGCGACACCTATTCTGCTGCCGACGACTCGGCGCTGTGGCTGGCCGTCCCGTCGACTGTGAACTAGCCACTAGCCGTATACGGCCAGCGGCTAGCGGGGCGGTCATAATCGACTGGCCTATTGAGGCAGAAAAGCGAGAGGTTCCCTCGAGAGGATGGGTCTCTCGCTTTTCTTCAGGCGGATAATCGCCTGGAGATCCTAGGAATTAGTGAAGTTCGCCTTGCGCTTCTCGGAGAACGCGGCCATGCCTTCCTTCTGGTCATTGGAGGAGAATAGGGAGTGGAAGGTGCGACGCTCAAAGAGCAGTCCCTGCGACAGCGTCATTTCGTAGGCCTGGTTAATCTGTTCCTTAATCTGGGTAGTGGCAACCAGCGACTTCGACGCAATGGTGTCGGCGACCTTCAAGGCCTCGTCGAGAAGCGCCTCCGGCTCGACGACGCGGGCGACCAGACCTGCGCACTCGGCTTCTTCGGCGCCCATCATACGGCCGGTGAGACACATCTCCATTGCCTTAGCCTTGCCAATTGCGCGGGTCAGGCGCTGCGAGCCGCCCATACCCGGAGAGATGCCGAGGTTGACCTCAGGCTGGCCGAACTTGGCTTTAGCGCCAGCGATGATGAAGTCCGCCATCATGGCGACCTCGCAGCCACCGCCCAGTGCGTAGCCGTTGACGGCGGCGATAACTGGAGTGCGGACGGAAGTCAGGACATCCCAACGTGCGAACCAATCGGAGATGTACATCTCGGTTCCGGACTTGTCCGCCATCTCCTTAATGTCTGCACCTGCGGCAAACGCCTTCTCGGAGCCGGTGATGATGATCGCGCCAATGCCTGCATCGTTGTCGAAAGCGGTGGCTGCTGCGCCGATCTCTTCCATGGTCTTGTGATTGAGGGCGTTCAGTGCCTTCGGGCGGTTCAGGGTGATAATGCCGACGCGACCTCGGGTTTCGGTAAGGATATTTTCGTAGGTGGTCATTAGATACTCCTTTGGGATGGCTTGAGTTTGGTGAAAGTTGTGTATGTAGCCCGCAATTCCAAAATCTGAAGAACGTGGCTGCGGCTTGAAAAGTCTTTCCTGTATGCGAGGGTACCTGCGGTAGCGGGTGTCGTCAGGCTGTTTGAGCTGATAGGTGCAGGGTGGGGCGAGTTGGTATCTTTTAGTGCTCGATGTGCCGGTGGCCATATTGGCTAACTAGACAGCTTTGTCTATATACTTCGCTTTATGTCGAACAAGAACACCGCAAACACGCACGAACTATGGGACATTGCTCGCAAGCTTCGGGAAAACCACACCTATGTTGACTTGACTCACGCGTTTCACGCCGGTCAGCCGAAATTCCCTGCGCTTCCCGACGAACAGCGAACACGGCTTTTCACCGTTGCTGAGCATGGATTTGAAATCGACCAGTATCAGTTTGTTGGCCAGTGGGGTACGCATGTGGATCCGCCTGTGCATTTCGTCCAAGAGACGAGAACTCTTGACAATATTGGCGTCGAGCAGATGATCCTGCCTTTGGTCGTCCTAGATTTCACTGCTGAAGTCGCTCGGGATAATGATTTCTCCCCTTCGATTGCTGATGTCGAGGCGTGGGAGGAACGCAATGGTTTGATTCCGGGCGGTGCATTTGTCGCATTTCGCAGTGACTGGTCAAAGCGGTGGCCTGACGCTGAGGCAATGGCCAATGCGGATGAAGAGGGCGTGACTCACTACCCAGGATGGAACGTTGAGGTTGTCGAATGGTTGATAGACAACCGTGGCGTTGTGGCGATTGGGCACGAGACCACTGATACGGACCCCGGCATCGTGGCTCATGGTGGCAGCTTGCCGACGGAACTCTATCTATTAGGGCGTGACCGATGGCAGATTGAACTTCTGGCTGGGCTCGACCAGGTGCCGGAAACGGGGGCTCTCGTGGTTGCCTCCTGGCCGAAGCCAAAGGATGGGACGGGGTTCCCAGCTCGAGTTTTTGCTGTTTTGCCAGTGTAATCCTCCCACTGCCTTCGAACGGTTTTCGAATACGCCATAAAGCTTCGCCTAACTCAATCCGAGCCTAGATGCGTGATTCAGCCGTCATTGTTTGAGAGCTTTGCATTGTCCGTTCACTGCGTCGACCGAAACGACGAGCCGACAGCACGGATTATCCTCCGGCGTGCATTGTCAAGATCGGCCGGCTCTATGTGCTCGCATGGGGTGAGCTCTGTGAAGGCATGGGCGGCAGTGCCGCGGTGAAGGCGGATTCCCGAGTGGCAATCCGCCTGTGGTCTTAACCTCGCTTACGCAGTGAAACTACCAATGCGGCAATACCGGTCAGCGCGCCCACGAGGCCGAGCCCCAGGCCCCAGCCGCCAAGCGTGCTGCTCGAATCCTCGCTGGTAGCAGCTGCGGAATGCTCCACGTCGTCTGAGCGGCTATCGCCGTGGTTTGTCTCGCTGGTGCCATGGTTGTGGCTGTGGTCGTGGCCGTGGCTATGTTCATTGTCTTCCGACTTCTCAATCAGCTCCACAGTTGGAACCGGGTAGTCACTATCGTGGTCCTTTTCAGCCCAGTTCATCGAACCCTTTTCACAGGTTTGCAGCGTCGGCACCTCAACTGTCGACGGCTTTGCGTCATCAGCCACCTTCACGCTGAGCGTCAGAGAATCCTTCAGGTCCGACGGCAGTGGAGTCTTTGCGGTGTAGATGACCTTCTGCACCTTTTCATTCTTGCCAGAGCCGGTCGACTCCTTGGTGACATCCCAGTTCGCGTTCACGTTCGGCGTAACCTTTTCGAACTCCTCCGGGATGGTGAACTCGACCTTCGTCGTCGGCGAACCGTCGCAGCCATGGCCGACCCCGAAAGCCAGATCCGCGTAGCCGCCAATCGGGGCAGACGACGGGGTTGCATGCACATGTGCGGATGCAATGGCAGGGAAGGCGAGGGTTAGTGCGGCGCTTGCCGACGCTACTGCGAGCCCACGGAAAAAGGGGAAATGGTGTCGCTGTGCATTCTGAGGCACGAAAAACTCCTAAATAAGTGGGATGAATTCTTGGCTCAATCGCCCCGTAAATGGGGAGAATTTAGACATGTATTAGTGGAGCCGCCAGAGCTGATTCGGTGTCAGGCCATGGGGTAACAAGGGCATGGCCTGTTGATGAGCCGGTGGCTGCAAAACACGTCAGGGGATTAGTCGGTTCGCTGTGCAGGAAAGTTCCCAGGGCTAGTGCTAGGAAATTCTTTGTCCCCCTGGAGTCCAGAGGCAGGATTCTGTATAGAAAATTGCGCTGTCGGCTACCGTGAGTGGCTTTAGAGCATAGTCTTGTAAAAATCTTTTATCGCGGTGACCTGCGGTGATGACGGTTTTTTTAGAAAAGTTGAGTCGGGTTGGAATAACTTTGTCCCATAGTCCGTTGCATAGCATGACAAACATTGAGTCGGACACACTCAAGTTTGCTTGACAGATTTTCTACGGCAATGCAGACTTGAGCGCGTAAGACTTAAGGGCAATTCTTTTACTCTTCTAGAAAGGTGTTCATCATGGGACGCGCTGTTGGTATTGACTTGGGTACGACGAACTCCTGTGTCTCCGTCCTCGAGGGCGGCGAGGCTCAGGTGATTGCGAACGCTGAGGGTTCGCGCACCACTCCGTCGGTGGTTGCATTTGCAAAGAATGGTGAGGTCCTGGTTGGCCAGTCCGCTAAGAACCAGGCTGTCACTAACGTTGATCGCACTATTCGTTCGGTCAAGCGCCACATGGGTACTGACTGGAGCATCGAGATTGATGACAAGAAGTACACTCCGCAGGAGATTTCCGCTCGTACGCTGATGAAGCTGAAGCGCGACGCTGAGTCTTACCTGGGTGACGACGTCACTGATGCGGTTATTACCGTTCCGGCTTACTTCAACGACGCTGAGCGTCAGGCAACCAAGGAAGCGGGTCAGATTGCTGGCCTGAACGTCCTGCGCATTGTCAATGAGCCGACTGCTGCTGCACTTGCTTACGGTCTGGAGAAGTCCGACAAGGAGCAGACCATTCTGGTCTTCGACCTCGGTGGCGGTACCTTCGACGTCTCCCTGCTGGAGATCGGCGACGGTGTTGTTGAGGTTCGCGCAACTGCTGGTGACAACAAGCTCGGTGGCGATGACTGGGATCAGCGCATCGTTGACTGGTTGGTTGAGAAGTTCCAGTCCAGCAACGGCATTGACCTGACCAAGGACAAGATGGCTCTGCAGCGTCTGCGTGAGGCTGCTGAGAAGGCCAAGATTGAGCTGTCCTCCTCGCAGCAGGCATCTATCAACCTGCCGTACATCACCGTTGATGCTGACAAGAACCCGCTGTTCCTGGACGAGACCCTGTCCCGTACTGAGTTCCAGCGCATCACCTCTGATTTGCTTGACCGCACTCGTAAGCCGTTCCAGCAGGTCATTGCTGACGCTGATGTTTCGGTTTCCGACATTGACCACGTCGTGCTGGTCGGTGGTTCCACCCGTATGCCGGCAGTCTCCGAGCTGGTCAAGGAACTGACCGGTGGTCGTGAGCCGAACAAGGGCGTTAACCCGGACGAGGTTGTCGCAGTTGGTGCTGCTCTGCAGGCCGGCGTTCTGCGCGGTGAGGTCAAGGACGTGCTGCTGCTCGACGTCACCCCGCTGTCGCTGGGTATTGAGACCAAGGGCGGTGTCATGACCAAGCTGATCGAACGCAACACCACTATCCCGACCAAGCGTTCGGAGACCTTCACCACTGCTGAAGACAACCAGCCGAGCGTTCAGATTCAGGTCTTCCAGGGTGAGCGTGAGATGGCTGCTGCCAACAAGCTGCTGGGCTCTTTCGAGCTGGGCGGAATCGCTCCGGCGCCGCGTGGTGTCCCGCAGATTGAGGTCACCTTCGACATCGACGCCAACGGCATTGTCCACGTCACCGCTAAGGACAAGGGCACTGGTAAGGAAAACACGATTACCATCCAGGACGGCTCCGGCCTCTCCAAGGAGGAGATCGACCAGATGATCAAGGACGCTGAGAAGCATGCTGACGAGGACAAGAAGCGCCGCGAGGAGCAGGAAGTCCGCAACTCGGCTGAGTCCATGGCTTACCAGACCCGCAAGTTCGCATCGGAGAACGAGGACAAGGTCTCCCAGGACATCCGCGACCGCGTTGAAGAGGCGGCCAAGGAAGTCGACGAGGCTCTGAAGGGCTCCGACATCGAGGCCATCAAGTCCGCCGTCGAGAAGCTGTCCACTGAGAGCCAGGAGATGGGTAAGGCTATCTACGAGGCTCAGGCAGCTGAGGGTGCAACCGCAGCCGAGGGCGCTGAGGCCGCTGACGCTGACGACAACGTCGTTGACGCTGAGGTCGTCGACGAGGATGAGAAGGACAAGTAAGAATGACTGACCAGGATCAGGGAAACCAGCCCACCCCGGAGGAGCCGGCCAACCTGGCCGATCAGGTCAACGAGGTCTTCGAGCAGGCCAAGCTTGACGACGACGTGGAGCCGGCGACCGAAAATGCCGCCGGCGACACCGCCGCGGAGGAAGCTGCAGACCCAGTTGCAGCCATCCAGCGTGAGTTGGATGAGCGTACGGAGGACCTGCAGCGCCTGTCGGCGGAGTTCGCAAACTACCGTCGTCGAGTTGACCGAGACCGTGAGGCCGAGCGCGTACAGGCAAAGGCAAAGCTGGCTGGAGAACTGCTGGTTTTGGCTGATGACCTCGACCGGGCTGAAGAGCACGGCGACTTGGCAGACGGCACCCCGCTGAAGGCTTTCGCGGATAAGTTCCGCGGCGTGCTGACCGCACAGGGTGTTGAGGAGTTTGGTGCTGCAGGAGAGGAATTCGACCCGGACATCCACGAGGCTGTCCAGGATCTCTCCGAAGGGGATGACAAGGTTCTAGCCAATGTGCTGCGCAAGGGCTACCGCATTAATGACCGTGTCATCCGTACGGCGATGGTAATCATCGGCGATCCGCAGTAGCGGAGACACAAGTGACGCAGATTTCTTTGAATTAGTTTTTTGAAAGGAGGAGATGCACCATGACTCAACGGGAATGGGCAGATAAGGACTATTACGCTGACTTGGGCGTCTCTAAGTCTGCGTCACTCGACGAGATTAAAAAGGCCTACCGCAAGTTAGCCCGGGAGAACCACCCGGATAAGAACCCGGGCAACAAGGTTGCTGAAGATAAGTTCAAGCGAATCTCCGAGGCATACTCGGTGGTCGGTGACGAGGACAAGCGCCGCGAATACGATGAGCTGCGTGCAGCGCTCGCAGGTGGTTTCCGATTCCCCGGTGCCGCAGGTGCTGGCGGAGCCGGTGCTGCCGGTGGACGTGGATTCGACTTCGACGTGTCGGATCTCTTCGGCGGAGGTGCCGGATTCGGTGGCAATGCTGGTGGTGCAGGTGGCCTAGGTGATTTCCTGGGCGGCTTCGTAAACCGCAATGGTGGCGCTGGTGCTGCCGGGCGGCAGAAGGCCCGCCGTGGTGCGGATGTGGAGACAGAGATTACGCTCGATTTCCGCGAGGCCGCCCAAGGTGTCACTATCCCGCTGCAGCTCACCAACCCGTCGCCATGCACGAACTGCAATGGTTCGGGTGCAGCGCCGGGAACCTCGCCGGTGACGTGTACCACCTGTCACGGTTCGGGGTATGTCAAGGAGCAAAAGGGGGCCTTCGGCTTCTCCAGCCCGTGTGCGGATTGTGGTGGCCAGGGCACTCGCATTGAGAATCCCTGCTCGCAGTGTAACGGCACCGGTGTGACCACCCGCCGTCGTACCATCACCGTTCGCGTCCCCGCAGGTGTGGTGGACGGCCAGAAGGTTCGTCTTGCTGGCCAAGGTGAAGCGGGACTGCGGGGGCGTCCGGCCGGTGACCTCTTTGTCACCGTTCATGTTCGCCCGGATGAAGTCTTCACCCGCAGCGGCAATGACCTTGAGGTCACGGTGCCGGTGAGCTTCGGCGAACTCGCACTCGGCGGCACCATTACTGTGCCGACGTTGGGTGACAAGATTCGTGTGCGTGTGCCGGCTGGCACAGCCGATGGCCGAACACTGCGTGTGCGCGGTCGGGGTATCCCAAAGCGCAATGGCACTCCGGGGGATTTGCTAGTGACCGTGCGCGTGAAGGTACCGACCAATTTGGATGACAATGCCACTTCGGCATTGCGCTCCTACGTCGAAGCGGAGCGTGCTAGCGGGTTCAATCCTCGTGAGGGTTGGGCAGGTGCGAAATAATGTCCGACAACACTGAGGTCTATGTCATATCCGTAGCCGCGAATCTCGCCGGCATGCATGCGCAGACGCTGCGTAATTATGACCGACTCGGGTTAGTAACTCCGCAGCGCACCTCCGGCGGAGGTCGGCGCTACACCAAACGCGATGTGGCGCTGCTGCGTGAGATTCAGCGTCTGAGTCAGGAAGACGGCGTCAACTTGGCCGGTATTAAGGCCATCATCGACCTGACTGAGCGGGTGGATTCGCTTGAGCAGGAAAATGCAGAACTGAGAGAGCAGCTCTACCAGGCAAAGGCACAGGCTCGCCGCTCGCGTGGCGAACTGGTTCACGTCCCACGCTCTACGGCCGTGGTGATGTGGGAGCCGCGCCCGCGGCGCGGGCGCAGAGGTGGCCGTGGCAGGGAAGGATAACCCACACGGGTGATTGAACGGACTAAGCAGCGTCGGCTGGTTAGTCCGTTTTCTCTTGGCTTGTTAATTTGGGCCGCGGATAAGCAACTGTTGATCTGAGACGCCGGTCAGCTATCAGTTAGCCACCGGTTGGTCTCGCGAGTGAAAACTTCATCGTCAAAGTAGTGTTCGATGTGTGGGTTGCCCTGAACGTGCCGATACTTTTGAGGAATATCCTGCACGGGAGTGACCATGAATTCGGCCAAGTCTCGCATGGACAGGCCACGCTCACTCAGGTTGAGTGTGTACGCGCCGAAGTCTTTATCCGCCGGGTTTTTCCCATGAATCCCCAGTTCGGCAGGAATACGAATGGGGTCCATCGGGGACGTCGCCACCGCCACACGGTGGCTATTTTCATATTCGGGTCGGGCTGTACCGTCCGGCTTGAGCAGTTTCATGTCGTTTGCACGCTCCAGTCCAGGGCCAACACCTGGCGGAGCTATGAGCAGCACCCTATCCGCATAGAGGCCACTACCAAGGGATGCCTGCGAGACCACCGTCGCCCCATAGCTATAGCCGGCGACAACGTGCCGCTGAGTAGGAAACTGGGCATGGGCGGTAGCGCCACCGGCAATTGCAGTGTCACCGCTATCGACACCACCGGAACGCTCAATCAAACCGGCTTGCAAGTGCTGCAGCCGCTCTGCAGCAAAATTGTGATACTCGGTGCGTATGGCCTCACGGAGGTTGGGTGGCGCGTCATAGGAAAACAACACCACCGCCACATCCTCCGGATCTCCACCGGCGGCGTGGAAGGTCGCGGCTACACGCTCGAACTGCTTGCTAGCGTCCTCCGCGCTAGAGCTGGTACCGGGGACGAGAGTGATCACAGTCGATGCTCGCTCAACGTCACCGAACGCAATCGCAGAATGTCCAGGCGAGGACTCCAATAGTTGTCCAGGAGGCAGCCCCAAAGCCCTGGCGCGAGCGGACATGGCGGCATCTATCTCTGATAGCGGGCTACTCGAATACGCCCCAGCCCATCCGCTCCCAACTTCCAAGTCCCAACCACCGTCAATCTCTTTGTCGCTAGTGGTGCCAGTACCACGACCAGCCTGCGATGGCTGCAATCTACCCGAGCCACTAGCTCCGCTTGCCACCAGTGGTGAAAGAGCTGAGATTGCGCCCGCCGCCTTCTCATCGAGTCGGTTGAGTTCAGCCAAGGCCGACTGAATCCGAAGCTGCGAGGTTGCACGCCATTCGGCCATGGTGAAAGGCCCGGAAGGAATTTTGGGATGAACGAGGCTGCGCGCAATCGTAGACAGCATGCCCTCCGGCGGAGTCACCGCACCAGAAACCAGATTCACCTGAAACCCCAGGTTGGTTGCCTGGTTTACCGCGTCGGTAAGTTCGCGGATGACGTCGTTAAGCATGGCGGCGGTATCGCTGCAGCAGGCGGCGAGACGTTCGAGCGCGACGCTGCTCCGGCGCAGACGCGTGGAGCTGTGGGTGACAGAAGCCTCAGCGGCGCTGCGGTTGTCGCCGGCGAAGTCATCCTCTGAAAGCGCGTTGAGTGCGGCCTGGGAACTGTCGGCGGAATCGGCGAGGGCGCGCGCCCCGGAACGCAGTGCCCGGGCAAGCGTCTCCAGCGAATCCACACGCCACAGCAGCGCTTCGCCTACCGTGACCATGACAGCTTTTCCAAGGCGGCGGACTGGTCATGCTCGTGCGCGAGAGCGCTGACAGCGAGGGCATCGGCAGCCTGCGCAATAACGTCGATGTTTGTGCACGCGGCAAGCAATGATTCCGACCACTTCCCACAAGTAGTGGAGACCGCGGGGACAATCCGTGAACCGGGCAGGGCAGAGGTGAGCCCGGCGCTTCCTGGGGCAGCTGCGACGATGGTGGAAAGAGCATCAATACGAGTGGAAATCTGCTGGTAGGAACGACTTAAGGCGGATAGTTGAGCTGGGTTGACTGTGATGTGTTCGGCCATGTTTTTGATTCTGCTGGGTGGAGTAAGGCAGCGGAAGACCATCTTCAGCGAACTGTGGATAACTCTGAGCGGAAGCAACGCAGGAAGCCGCGCTGTGGATAACTTCAGGGCGGTCAATCCGGGGTAGTCGGTAACATTTAGGCATGCGTATTGCACTGGCTCAGTTGGAATTGTCAGCGTCGGTTGAAGAGAATCTGAACGCGGTGAAGGTGACTATCGCGCGGGCAGCACAGGACAACGCCGATTTGGTGGTTTTCCCCGAAGCCACGATGAAGGCGTTCAATTCCGGTCGCCTGGATGTCGTGGCGGAGTCCAGCAGCGATAGGTTCGTAGCGGAGGTCTCGCAGGCCGCTCACGATGCCGGAATCAGCGTGGTGGTCGGCATGTTCCGGCCGGCAGATGAAGTGGAGCGCGACGGTAAGACGATGCACCGCGTCTTCAATTCGCTGCTTCTGGCTTGGCGTGATGAGGACGGCCCCGGTGTCGAGTTCTACGACAAACTCCACCTCTTCGACGCTTTTGGGTTTCGCGAATCGGATACTGTCGCGCCGGGCAACGCGCACGTGGTCTGTGATGTCCCGCTTGCCGACGGATCGTCGGTCGCCCTCGGTCTTGCGACATGCTTTGACATCAGGTTCCCGGAGCAATTCATTCAACTGGCCAACCTGGGCGCAGAGGTCATCGCGCTGCCTGCATCGTGGAATGATGGCCCGGGCAAGGTAAGGCAGTGGCAGACGCTGGTGTCGGCACGCGCACTGGATAGCACTTGTGTGATTGCGGCAGTCGATGCGGCCCGGCCTGGTGGGGCGAAGGCCGCGGGGAAGGATGAGGGGCCGACCGGCGCGGGGCATTCCATGTTGGTCAATGCGGACGGCGGAGTTATTGCCTCGGCGGGCTACGGCCCGCAGTTGCTTGTGGCCGATGTGGATATAGCGGAGGTGGAGCGGATTCGTCGCTCGATTCCGGTGCTGGAAATTCGCGATCAGGGCTAGCCGGGAAGCAATGAAGCGGGCCGAGTCGAGGGGGCGAAGATTGCGGGATATTAGCCTATAGTTCTACCGATTCGGGCGAAGTCCTTTATATTTCTTATCATGCTGCTCCACATCCTCTGGGTCATCGGAATTACGGCCGAAGGCGTCACCGGCGCACTAGCGGCCGGTCGAATGCGCATGGATCTCTTTGGAGTTTCAACAATTGCGTGCATGACTGCTATCGGCGGCGGTACCCTGCGCGATGTCATTCTCGGTCACTATCCGTTGGTGTGGGTTGCAAGCCCACAATATTTGCTGGTTATTGTCGGTGCAGCACTGATCACGGTGCTGTTGGCCGACTTCCTGATGAAGCACTTCCGGGTCGTGTTCTTGGTCGCTGACGCAATCGGTTTGTCGGCGTTTTCCATCATTGGTGCCCGCGTGGCCATGGAAATGGGGCACGGCGTCATCATCGCTATTGTCGGCGCCGTTCTTACCGGTGCGTTTGGAGGTGTGCTCCGCGACCTGATGTGTGACCGCGTCCCGCTGGTGTTTCAAAAGGAGCTCTATGCCTCCATCGCAGTCGTCGCGGCGACGCTTTACTACGTGCTCGACATGGTTGGCCTGCACGAGAACATCAACATCATCTGTGCGGTGCTGTCCGCACTGTTCATTCGACTAGCGGCGCTTTGGCGTGGCTGGTCGCTGCCGGTATTTGACTATCAGGGGCGCGATTAAAACACAGTACCCAGAAAAACTCTCAGCAAAATACTCTAATTAGCTCAGCAGAATCGATAGTTGTTGCTGAAAAGATTGCCGTTATGGATTTTTCTGGATTCCTCTCCGGTATCGGAGACCCCGAAGCTCTACTCCAGGGGTTTGGCCCTTGGGTGCTTGCGGGGCTTGGACTCATCATCTTCATTGAGTCCGGTGTGCTCTTTCCTTTTCTGCCCGGTGACTCGCTGTTGGTCACTGCGGGTTAAGTAAAGAAAAGTGTGTCTTTTCCG